>NZ_JAQRFO010000018.1:0-84554 GCF_028598775.1 Xenorhabdus aichiensis | reverse complement strand
AGGGAGCATGTTTCAATAAAAATGTGTATAAAATTATTAATATATCAAGGTGCTATGTGGGTAAATTAAAGATAAGACAGTATGGAATAGGCTCTCTAATTGCTATTGCTGCCATTGGCACTGCCGCAACACTTTATTTTGAATCCCCACAACCCAAAGTTGCGCAAGTATTATCTTCAGAGCCTATCCGAATAACGGTTCCTGCTCCTCATCACTATTGCCATGAGACAGTATTCGCCATTCCTATTAGATCAGAAGATATGAAAGGGGGTCTCTTTACGGGATATGAATACCGTATATTGACTCTTCTTGACAATATAAAAGCAAGCAGGGAATATCTTGCATTAAACCATTCAGCATTAAAAAATTGCCTGATGGTTTATGTGAAGGAGCAACGCACCGTTGGGTATGATGTTAATTATACTATTGGGGATAATCCTGGAAAAGTGCGAGTGACATACAAACCGGAGCAAACCATTCCGTTAAATGAAAAAGGGCAATTAATTCTCCAGCCATATTTGTAGCCATACTTTTTTCAGAAGGAGATTGCACTTTTTCGCCTGGAACCGTATCGGCGAAACAGTGCAATCGTTGTGTTATATCTGATGCTGAATGAAGGCTTCCAATAATTGCTGGATGAAAGACAAACGTGCAGATCTCTCTGTTAATTCAGTAATAAATTTCAGTTTAGAGGGGCCATCCAGCCGATAAATGTTAGGCTGTGTCTGCAATAAACCGATCAGATAATTTGGGTCGACTTTATTGTTAACACTGAACTCGATAAAGCCACCTTTCTCATGCGCTTCGATGCGTTTGATACCCAAATTCTGTGCTGTCAGACGAATTGAGGCAGATTGCAATAACTGGCGACCCGGATCAGGCAGTAAACCAAATCGGTCAATCAATTCAACCTTCAGTTCAGCCAGTTCAGCGTCATTATGGGCGCTGGCAATGCGCTTATAGAAAGACAGGCGCATATTCACGTCAGGGATATAATCATCAGGTAAAAGTACCGGCATACGCAGTTCAATCTCGGTCTGGCTGTTGGTTAAATCTTCAAGTGATGGCTCACGTCCGTTTTTGAGCGCATCAACGGCACTTTCCAGCAGTTCCATGTAGAGTGTAAAACCGACGCTGGCCATCTGGCCGCTTTGGTCTTCACCTAACAATTCACCAGCCCCCCTGATCTCCAGATCATGAGTGGCGAGTGCAAACCCTGCACCTAAGTCCTCAAGGGATGCGATGGCCTCCAGGCGCTTTTGGGCGTCGGTAGTCATGGCTTTTGGGTTTGGAGTCAGCAGATAAGCATATGCCTGATGATGGGAGCGCCCGACACGTCCGCGTAACTGGTGCAATTGGGCCAATCCAAAGTGATCAGCGCGTTCAATGATAATTGTATTGGCACTGGGGATATCGATTCCGGTTTCAATAATGGTGGTACATACCAGCACATTAAAACGTTGGTGATGGAAATCTGCCATGACCCGTTCCAGATCACGTTCACGCATCTGCCCATGGCCGACGACGATTCTGGCTTCAGGAACTAATTCTTCCAGCCGATTTTTGGCTTTCTCAATATTTTCGACATCATTATAGAGGTAATAAACCTGACCACCACGCAAGATCTCCCGCAGGATGGATTCACGAACGACTAAACTGTCATATTCACGTACAAAGGTTTTGACGGCTAAACGCCGGGCAGGTGGCGTGGCGATAATCGATAGATCACGCATACCACTCATTGCCATATTAAGCGTGCGAGGAATGGGAGTCGCGGTCAGAGTCAGGACGTCGACATCAGCACGAATGGCTTTGATCCGTTCTTTGTGGCGAACCCCAAAACGGTGTTCTTCATCGACAATCAATAAACCAATATCTTTCCAGCACAGATCATTTTGTAGAAGTTTATGGGTACCGATGATGATATCGACTTTGCCTTCAGCGGCCATATCAATAACCTGCTGTTGTTCTTTTGCACTGCGAAAGCGTGACAGTACTTCAAGATGCACAGGCCAGTTTGCAAAGCGATCCCGGAAATTATCATAATGCTGCTGTGCCAACAGGGTTGTCGGCACGAGAACGGCTACCTGTTTGTTATTAGTGATGGCCATAAAAGCGGCGCGCATCGCGACTTCGGTTTTCCCAAAGCCAACATCACCACACACTAATCTATCCATGGCAATGGGTTGGCACATATCATCCAGTACCGCATTGATCGTTTGCTCTTGATCAGGTGTCGTATCAAACGGAAAACTTTGGCAAAACAATTGGTATTGCTCGGGATCCTGCTTGAAGGCAAAGCCCGGTTTAATGGCACGTTGCGCATACACATCCAGTAACTCAGCCGCGACATCACGTACTTTTTCGGCCGCTTTTTGACGTGCTTTATTCCATGCTTCTCCACCTAATTTGTGCAGTGGTGCGCTATCCTCTGCACCGCCAGCATAACGGCTGATGAGATGCAGGGAGGAGACGGGTACATACAGTTTGTCTTCTCCGGCATAGGTCAGGATCAGGTATTCAGCCTTGATGCCACCCGCTTCCAGCGTAATCAGTCCCTGATAACGACCAACACCATGTTCAAGGTGAACAACAGGCTGGCCACGACGAAGTTCAGCGAGGTTGCGGATCAAAGTATCAGTATTGATGGTGCGTCGGCTATCTTGCCGGCGCCGGCTTACACGCTCACCGAGCATGTCGCTTTCGCAGATAAGTGCGAGTTTATTTTCTTCATCAATGAAACCATGCTCCGCCGCCCCTATCATCAAGAAACAGCCAGACTCATTGGCATCTATCAACTGTTTTATTTTTATCGGGCTAATTTTGATACGTGACAACAGCTCTTGTACGGTTTCCCGACGTCCCTCACTTTCTACCGAGAAAACGATCCTGCCGTTGAACTGTTCGATGAAACGGCGCACCTTATCCAAAGGTGTTTTGTGCTGTGTGGCAACCGATAAATCAGGGAGAGCCTGATAAGCAAGGTTGGTGCTTCCTGCTTTTTGAGGGAGTGCTTCATTTTTAACCTGAATGCGGGGCCAGTTTTTTAATTCAGCGAATAATTTGTCGACAGGTAGCCAAATCCGCTCAGGAGATAATAATGGCCGCATTGGATCAATTTTTCGGCTTTCAAAGCGTTGTGCTGTATCCTGCCAAAAACGCTCTGCTGCGCTGACTAAATCCTGTGTAATGAGCAGGGTATTTTCGGGTAGATAATCAAAAATCGCAGGCAGGGGCTGTTCAAAGAACAGGGGTTGCCAGTACTCAATGCCAGCCGGCAGCATTTTCTTGCTGACCTGCTGGTAAATATGCTCAGCATCGCGGCGAACTTCAAACTGTTCGCGCCATTGGCTGCGGAATAATTCAATCGCCTCTTGATCAGTCGGGAATTCATGGGCTGGCAATAAATTGATTGTTTCCACTTCAGCTAGTGTTCGCTGGCTATCTACATCGAAAGTACGCAGGCTATCGATTTCATCATCGAAAAAATCAATGCGGTAAGGGTGTTCACTCCCCATTGGGAACATATCAAACAAAGCGCCGCGTGTAGCAAATTCACCATGTTCAAGCACTTGCTCAACACTGCGATAACCGGCCTGTTCCAGCTCTGCCCGCAGTTTATCCCGTGAAAGGTGCTGACCTTTGAACATAACCAAGGCATGTCCCTTGAGATATTCATGTGGACAAACACGCTGCATCAACGTATTGACGGGCAGGATTAGTGCACCTTTCGTCATGAACGGTAAGTGATAAAGCGTGGATAAGCGATTTGAGATGATTTCTTGGTGGGGTGAAAAACTATCGTAAGGTAATGTTTCCCAATCTGACAGCATATTTATTGGTGCGTGGGTGAATTGCAGAATTTCATCACGCAATCGCAAAGCATTTTGCATATCTTGCGTCACCAGTAGCACTGGCCCTGAGTGACGTTCAATGATTTCGGCACATTCGACTGCACAGGCGGCACCAGTCAAATGACCCAACTGGCGGATATCACCGCGATGTTCAGGAAGTTGATAACGGTATTTTGCGGACATAAGCGTTTGATGTGTTCTCTAAGGTTTAGTCCATTCCCAACACATTTTTGACCAAGTAGCCTTGCAACAAATACGCTGGCAGGTTGAGAGAAAGTAAAAAAACAGAACCGGGGTGCGAGTGGTTCCATACAGTATTGTTGCTCTTTATTATCACTGAACACTTTGCTTTGGCAACAGAAGAGTAATAGATTTTATGTTTATTGATTTTGGCAAAAATATCTGGACAGTAATTCCAGAGGAGCGCAAGTCAGATTGGATGACATCAGAAGCTCTTGTTAATAGTATCTTTATATTAGATTATGGCGATCTCAAGGCTACGCATCGGCGTAGCCTTTTCTGTATCAGGCCAAAATTTTCGAGGGTTGAGTATAATGGCTGGTTTTTTTATTTTTCACTTGAAATTGACGATAATCAAATCTGAGCGAAACGGTGATACTATGTGATAAGTAAAGCTGACGGGATAGATATTGGTTTTGTACATATTGGCATACATAACTAGAGATAAAATATGACATTTTTTCTTAACCCATTGTTTTTAAAAACATCATTTTGATACGGCGGATTTCATGTTTCAATCTGTCTCATTATTTATAGGATTGCGCTATATGCGTGGACGGGCGGTCGATAAATTCGGCCGTTTTGTCTCTTGGTTATCGGCCATTGGTATTACGCTGGGTGTGGCTGCACTGATTACTGTGCTGTCAGTCATGAATGGTTTTGAACGTTCATTGGAAAGCAGCATTTTGGGTTTTATGCCGCAGGCAATCATCACATCAGAAAAAGGCTCTATCAACCCTGATGAGCATCCGATGAATCAGCTTTCGGGTCTAAAGGGAGTTAACCGTATTACTCCGATTGTACAAGGCGATGTGGTGCTACAAAGTGCCCGTAATGTTGGTGTGGGAGTCATGTTGGGTATCACTCCTAATGAATATACGCCACTGGCGGCGCATATTGCTGATATTGATCGTACTCAGTTACAACCCGGACGTTATTTCGTCATCTTGGGGGAGAAGTTGGCTATAAAGCTGGGTGTTAAACGAGGTGATCAGATCCGCGTTATCGTACCCAGTGCCAGCCAGCTTACGCCGATGGGTAGAATTCCCAGCCAGCGGTTATTCACGGTGATTGGAACATTTTTTGCCAATAGTGAAGTCGATGACACGGAAATGCTGGTCAATCAACAAGATGCGGTGCGCTTATTCCGTTATCCCATAGATAATATTACTGGCTGGCGTCTGTATCTCAATCAACCGCTGACGGTGGATGTATTAAGCCAGCAAACTTTACCGGAAGGATTAGTATGGAAAGATTGGCGTGAACGCAAGGGCGAATTTTTTCAGGCTGTTCGGATGGAAAAAAATATGATGGGGTTACTGTTGAGCCTGATCATCGCAGTCGCTGCTTTTAACATTATCACTTCCCTCTCTTTATTGGTGATGGAAAAACAGGGTGAAATTGCCATCTTGCAGACGCAGGGACTAACCCGCCGTCAGGTAATGGCGATCTTTATGATCCAGGGGGGGAGTGCTGGCATCATTGGTGCTTTGTTGGGAACGGGGCTGGGTGTTCTGCTTTCCAGTCAGTTAAACAGCTTAATGCCTCTTGTTGGCCTGTTGACTGAAGGTATTCAATTACCTGTTGCGATTGATATTACCCAAGTGGTGCTTATTGCCACCAGTGCCATGTTGATCTCCCTATTATCGACTCTATATCCTTCCTGGCGCGCGGCTGCCATTCAACCTGCTGAGGCTTTACGTTATGAGTAATCAACCCTTATTGCTGTGTCATCATCTGTGCAAAAAATATCAGGAAGGGCAGGTTTCCACAGAAGTGTTAAAGAATGTCACTTTTTCCATACGACAGAGAGAAATGATGGCGATTGTCGGTAGTTCGGGATCGGGTAAAAGTACACTTCTGCATTTGCTTGGCGGACTGGATTCGCCTACGTCCGGAGAAGTTCTTTTTAAAGGACGATCATTGAATGAAATGTCTGCCTCTGTACGAGCCGAGTTACGCAACAGTGAAATCGGTTTTATTTACCAGTTCCATCATCTATTGCCTGATTTCAGTGCGTTGGAAAATGTTGCTATGCCGTTATTGATTGGCGGTAAAAAGCGCCAGGCTTCACAAAAAGCGCTGGAGATGCTGGCAGCGGTTGGGTTGGAAAAGCGGGCACACCACCGGCCTGCTGAACTGTCCGGCGGTGAGCGCCAGCGTGTCGCTATTGCCCGTGCATTGGTGAATGAACCATCACTGGTGCTGGCGGATGAACCAACAGGCAACCTTGACCAGCGTAATGCTGACAGCATCTTTGAAATTTTGCAGGAATTGAATCAACGCCAAGGGACGGCGTTTCTGGTGGTGACTCATGATCTGAAACTTGCTGGCCGATTGGCTCGTCAGGTCGAAATGCGCGATGGGTTTTTACAGGATGAACTCGTTCTGGTGGGAGAGAGGTAATGGCGAATTTGCCTCTTGCATTATTTACCGCATTAAGGTTTAGCCGAGGTCGTCGTCGTGCAGGAATGGTTTCTCTGATTTCTGTCATTTCGACATTGGGTATCATGCTTGGTGTTGCAGTGCTGATTATCGGCTTGAGTGCCATGAACGGTTTTGAACGAGAACTGAAAAACCGGGTGCTTTCTGTTGTACCACATGGGCAGCTCTACGCAGTAGAACAGCCTTTTCAGCACTGGGAACAGGCACTTGAGCGAGTAAAACAGACAGCGGGTATTGTTGGTGCTTCCCCTTATATTGAATTTACCGGATTGATGGAGAAAGGTGAAAAACTCCACGCTGTACAGATACGAGGTGTTGAACCGACCACTGAAGCTGATGTCAGTGCTTTGCCTCAATTTGTCGGTGATGATGCATGGAAAGCGTTTCATGCTGGCAAACATCAGGTGATTTTAGGGCAGGGTGTAGCGAATTCGCTGCATGTGAAACAAGGTGACTGGCTGACGGTCATGATCCCCAATAGTGATCCGAGTTTGAAACTTTTGCAGCCGAAACGCATTCGCCTACAGGTTACTGGGATTTTCCAGTTAAGTGGCATGCTGGATCATCGTCTGGCTTTGGTTCCTTTATCCGATGCGCAGCAATATCTGGATTATGGTCATGCTATTACGGGGATAGCCATCAAAGCTGATAATGTTTTTGCCGCAGAACAGCGGGTTTTGGATGCGGGCAAGGCGACAGAAAAATATGTCTATATCAGTACATGGATAAAGGACTACGGATATATGTACAACGATATCCAGATGGTACGCGGTATCATGTACCTAGCGATGGTTCTGGTTATCGGTGTGGCTTGCTTTAATATTATTTCAACGCTGATTATGGCTGTGAAAGACAAAAGCAGTGATATTGCTATTTTGCGTACACTGGGAGCTAAAGATGGTCATATCAGAGCGATTTTTTTATGGTATGGATTACTGACTGGCATGGTCGGCAGCGTCATTGGCACGATGGCTGGCATCCTCACATCGCTGAATCTGACGACTATTATTAAAGGGCTGGAAAAACTGCTCGGTCATCAATTCCTTTCTGGTGATATCTATTTTATTGATTTTCTGCCGTCAGAATTACATGCTATGGATATTTTCTATGTCCTGTTAACGGCATTGATATTGAGTCTGTTGGCCAGTTGGTATCCGGCTCGTCGGGCCAGTAAACTTGATCCAGCACGGATTTTGAGCGGTCAATAATATGCCAAAGTATCAACAATCCTCTAAGCGCGCTATCGTGTCGGTTTAATCGATAGCGATTTAACGGGTAGGGTTCTAATCAGCAGAATAGACGACCTGAGCATGTTCTAAACAGAACAGGTGCCGGGTGAAAGGAAGATTAGGGCAATGCTAAGGAAATAGTTTTATGCGTGTTCGTCATCGGTTTGGTAAGTTTTGCAAGGTTAAACGATTGCGGTGTCAGCGATTAAATAGAAAAAATTTTTACAGGGATATTCGATTGGCAAATAAAATAAAAAGGCCTCATGTGGTCGTACTGACGGGGGCGGGTATCTCCGCTGAGTCAGGCATTCGAACATTTCGCTCTTCTGATGGCCTGTGGGAAGAACATCGTGTTGAAGATGTTGCTACGCCAGAAGGTTTCCAACGTGATGCTGAATTAGTTCAGGCATTTTACAATGCGCGTCGAAAACAGCTCCAGCAGCCGGAAATCCAGCCTAATGCCGCGCATTATGCCTTGGTAGAGTTAGAACAGCAACTGGGTGATAATTTTCTGCTCGTGACACAGAATATCGATAATTTGCATGAACGAGCAGGAAGTCGTCGTGTTTTGCATATGCATGGTGAATTGCTGAAAGCACGCTGTTGCCAGTCTGGTCAGGTGATTGAATGGAAGACTGAATTGACAATGGAAGACCGCTGCCATTGTTGCCAGTTTCCTTCTCCACTGCGTCCCAATGTCGTATGGTTTGGTGAAATGCCATTGGGTATGGAGCAGATTTATTCTGCTTTAGCGGATGCTGATCTTTTTATTGCCATTGGGACGTCTGGTCACGTTTATCCTGCCGCAGGTTTTGTGCATGAAGCTAAGTTATCTGGCGCACTGACTATCGAGTTGAATCTGGAACCCAGTCAGGTTGAAAACCTATTTGATGAAAAACACTATGGCCATGCCAGTAAAATTGTCACGCAATATGTTCAATCATTACTTCTGCAGATGAAGGCAGATAAAAGCTGATTTGACGCAATACTTATGCTGTCCCTCTTCTCCATAATGAAGATAGATGATTCAGGGGGAGGAGAAGATGGACAGATTATTAGAGCGTTTTTTTGCATATATTGCGTTTGATACTCAATCAAAGCCATCAGTCAAAGCTATTCCCAGCAGTAATGGTCAACTGAAACTCGCCAGAGCATTGCATGATGAGTTGACTCAGCTTGGTTTTTCTAATGTTACGCTGAATGAGCAGGGTTGTGTGATGGCAACGTTGCCATCCAATGTTGCCTGGTGTGTACCTGTCATCGGTTTTATTTCACATCTCGATACCTCGCCAGATTTCTCTGGTAAGCATGTTAATCCGCAAATCTTGGAAAACTATCGAGGTGGTGATATTGCCTTGGGGATGGGAAATGAAGTGCTGTCGCCAGTCATGTTTCCGGTATTGCATAGCTTATTGGGAAAAACATTGATTATGGCGGATGGAAAAACCTTATTGGGAGCGGATGATAAGGCGGGCATTGCTGAAATTATTACAGCGATGGTGCGCTTGAAGCAGCAAAACATTCCACATGGCGATATTAGAGTTGCATTCACGCCCGATGAAGAGATTGGCAAAGGAG
This sequence comes from Xenorhabdus aichiensis, assembly GCF_028598775.1. NCBI lineage: Bacteria > Pseudomonadati > Pseudomonadota > Gammaproteobacteria > Enterobacterales > Morganellaceae > Xenorhabdus > Xenorhabdus aichiensis. The sequence goes on along the minus strand of NZ_JAQRFO010000018.1, from coordinate 75,208 downwards.
GGCACTTCTTTGATGTAGAAGCTTTTGGTGCTGAATGGGCCTATACCGTGGATGGGGGTGGCGTGGGTGAGTTGGAGTTTGAAAACTTCAATGCAGCGACTGTGACTATCAAGATTGTCGGTAATGTGGTCCATCCCGGCAGCGCCAAAGGGGTGATGGTCAATGCATCTTCTCTGGCAATGCGCATCCATCATGCACTGCCAGTGGACGAAACACCTGAACATACGGAAGGATATGCAGGTTTTTATCACTTGCAGAGTGTAAAAGGTACGGTGGAACGTGCTGAGATGCATTACCTTGTCCGTGATTTTGACCGTGATAATTTTGAAAAACGTAAAAACACGCTATGCGCTATTGCGGAAAAGGCGGGAAAAGGACTGCACCCAGATTGCTACATTGAACTGACAATTGATGACCGTTATTACAATATGTACAGTGAAATGATGAAACACCCACATGTTATTGCCATTGCTAAACAGGCTATGCTGGATTGCGATATTGAACCGATAATTCAGCCTATTCGTGGTGGTACTGACGGAGCGCAACTGTCTTATCGCGGTTTGCCTTGCCCGAATATTTTTACGGGTGGATATAATTACCATAGTCGGTATGAATTTATTTCACTGGAAGGAATGGAGCAGGCGGTAAGTGTCATCATGCGGATTGCTGAACTGACGGCTATCCGTGAAAACAATTCATTATTTGACATATAAAAAATCCATCTGCATAGCAGATGGATTTTTTACTCAGAGATTAATCATTAAAATACCAGTAACCGCTATTGACCAATGCTGCTAGCAGGCTGATAAAACGGACATCATCAATGGCATCACCCAGAATACCCGCATCCACTCGATCATGCTGACAAAGCGCATCAGCGGCATGGATATGAGGAGTATCTATTAGTTCGCCATTGACAAAACATTGATCACCAACTCGCAGGACGCGTAACCCACTTAAGCGATTCAAACTTTCACCTTGCTTCAGCAGTTCATAAATTTCATCGCTTTCATAAGGGGGTTCTGGTGGGGCAATGTCCAACTCATGGCGTGATTGGGAGATAAATTCGCCAAACCAATGTTGGAAAGTTGCTGGTTGTTCCAGCAGATCGCGCATCATTATTCGTAGAGTGCCCAGTTCATTTGACTGAATGAGCGCTGGATTATCACGCAATGTTAGCTCTGGATCGCTATAACGATGGCTTCCCAATTCATTTGCCAGAATATAATCAGCAAAACCACTGAAGAGTTCACGGGCATTGGGCGCACGGAATCCTACGGAATAATTCAGTGAATCCTCGATAGCGTAGCCTTCGTGCGGGAATCCAGGGGGAATATAAAGAATATCCCCTGGCAACATTTCTTCATCAATGATTGCCTCAAAGGGATCAACCTGTAATAAATCAGGGTGAGGGCAATGCTGTTTCATTGGTATTTTTCCGCCTACACGCCAGCGACGGCGTCCCTGTCCCTGAATGATAAATACATCATATTGGTCTAGGTGAGGACCGACACCACCGCCTGGAACAGAGAAAGAAACCATCAGATCATCCATTCGCCAGTCAGACAGCATGCGAAATGGTTTCATCAGGGCAGAAGAAGGAAGATGCCAGTGATTAACGGCTTGTACAAGTAATGACCAATCTTTTTCGCCTAAATGGTCATAAATTTCAAATGGTCCATGTGAAACTTCCCAACGACCGTTTTTCTGACTGACCAAACGGCTATCGATTTCATTTTCCATCGCCAGTCCCGCTAGTTCATCGGGAGAAAGGGGATCGATAAATTGCTGGAAACCCTGCTTAATCAGCAGTGGCTGTTTTTGCCAATGGTTCTGCAAAAACGATTGCCAGTCTAGATTTAGCTGATAATCCATGGTGACATCCTGAGTGACAAGTGAATTTCCGGCCATTATAACGAATAGTCAATCACGATATCAGTTTTGGTTGAAATATTTCGAGCTCGCTCCCACTCAGTATTCACAGCTTTGCTGTGAGCGGAATACTACATTTACCCTAGTCCCCCCAAGTGGGCTATCTTCAACGCTGATGCTTCCGTCATATTGCACGACAATTTCAGCAGCAATTGATAGCCCTAACCCTTGACCAGAGCGTAATGTATCTGCACGTAGACCACGCTCGAAAATCATATTGCGTTTTTCTGGCGGTACACCTGGGCCATCATCATCGACAATGATAGTGACAGAATTATCGCCCATTAAGGCGGTGATTTCGACGAACTCCAGGCAATATTTACAGGCATTTTCCAGAACATTTCCCATTACTTCCAAGAAGTCATTTTTTTCGCCTAACCAAGTGATTTCGGAAGAAACATCCAGTGTAATATCGACCCCTTTGTACTGATAAACTTTTGTCAGTGCGATGATCAGTCTATCCAGCAAAATTGAAACGGAAGAACTCTGTCTCAAGAGTAGGTTATGATCGCTGTGCATATTGGCACGACGTAGGTAGTAGTCAACCAGTTGGGACATCCGGTTGATTTGCTCAAGCATGATTGGTTCAGCCTGTGTAATGGGCATCTGTTTACCTGAGCGCAGTGAAAGTAGGGTAGATTGCAACACAGCTAATGGAGTTTTTAGGCCATGTGATAAGTCAGAAAGTGTCGTGCGATATCTAGTATAACGTCGACGTTCATTACTTAATAATGCATTCAGGTTTCTGACCAGACCTTTTAATTCGTTGGGAGGCTCTTCATCCAGATTTTCACGTTCACCTCTTTCCAGAGCGCTTATTTGGGTAATTATCGATTTAATTGGACGCAGACTCCAATCGGCAGCAAGCCAGATCAATGGGATGATTAAAATCAGGTTGGCAAGCAGTACATATCCAAACCATGCCCAGACTTTCACTGAACTCTGCATATCTTGTGGGATAGTATCGATAATAACAATTGTCATCGCAGGTAGCTTATCGGTCTTAGCATAAGAGTTGACTGCTACAGAATAAGTTAATGACTCATCATTATTGATCCAGTCGGTTTTGGTTGAATTGTCTGATTGAGTCGATGTTTTAGGGTAGAGAAAACCTTCTTTCTCTTTAAAAGAGATAGATAAATCATGCAAGCCATCTTTTTTCAGCCATTCCTTAGGGATTTTTTTTTCCAATTCTGGCGTATAATTTTGGCGCCAGAGAATACGACCTTGATTGTCATAAATCAGGGCCAGAGAGCGATTAGTCATGGATAAGTTGGGGGGAATTTTAATAACCAGCTTGCTACCATCCCATTTAGCCAAGGTACTAAATAAATTACTTTGGCTACGGAGTATGGAATAAATTGTTTTATCAAAACTCACTAAATACCCGATAATGGCGACAAGGCCATATGACAGCGTCAGCGCAAGGATAATGGCCGACGTCGCCATGAGAAATCGAGTTCTCAGCGAAATATGCTTTTTCGAAAATTTAAATATCATGTTGTTTTACATCGAAACGATACCCTTGGCCTCGGACTGTAACAATGATTTCGTCTGGCCATTCATTCGATATTTTTTTTCTTAAGCGTCCCATTAACACATCAATTGTATGGCTTTCGCGTAATTCGGCATCAGGATATAACTGGCGCATCAGTGATTCTTTACTGACAACTTTGCCATTATTACGCATCAACGTTTCAATAATCGTATATTCGAACGCAGTCAATTTGATATTGTTTTTATTAACTGAAAACTCTTTGCGAGAGAGATCAATTAAGAATGGAGATAATTCAACGAGTTGAGATGCTAGCCCACTGTGACGTCGCATTAATGCCTGTATGCGCGCGTTAATCTCCTCCAGACGAAAAGGCTTAGTAACATAATCATCTGCTCCAGCATTCAGTACTGTGACCTTTTCTTGCCAGCTGTCATGAACTGTGAGGATTAGGATCGGTAAATTAACCTGATCGCTGCGCCAACGCCGTATCATGCTGAGGCCATCTTCTCCGGGTAACCCCAGATCGACGATAGCAATATCAGGATGATTTTCTTTCAGATAATAATCAGCTTCTTTGGTATTTTCAGCCGCATCAACCTGATGACCGAGTTCTCGGAGCTGTACTGTCAAATGATGGCGAAGTATCGCCTCATCTTCAATAATGAGTATACGCATAATGATTCCTTATGCTAATCAGTAACGTTTACTAAGTAAATTTAAAATAGCTAAATAGTTAATTTCGTCAACAGGTATTAAATAAGATTATATATATCATTATTATGATTGAATTAAGTATAGTAACTATTTTTGCCAAGCCGGAATATTAATGAAAGTGACTTTTAAAAACAAGGGATTAGAATTGGTGGGAGTAGATAACTTTGCTTTTATTTATGTTTTATGTAATTTTGCGCATGCTTTTTTTCCGGTATGGACAGGAAAATTTCCTGTCCATAGGGGGATACATGAAAAAATTTTATTTTAATTCATCGACTAGTGAAGTGGCATAGCCAATGTAGTTTGCTGGTGTCATGGATTTGAGACGGGATTTTTCCTCTTCGGGAAGCTCAAGGCCATCAATGAAGGTTTTCATACCTTCGGCATCGACGCGTTTACCGCGTGTTAGTTCTTTCAATTTTTCATAGGGTTTTTCGATACCGTAACGGCGCATGACGGTTTGGATAGGTTCAGCCAGCACTTCCCAGTTCTGATCCAGCTCATCCAACAGGTGCTGTTTGTTGATTTCCAATTTATTCAGACCTTTCATGGTGGCTTGATAAGCAATTAGCGCGTACCCCAGACCTACACCCAGATTGCGCAATACAGTCGAATCCGTCAGATCACGCTGCCAGCGGGAAACGGGTAATTTGCTGGCAAGATGCCCCAGAACAGCATTTGCCAATCCCAGATTTCCTTCAGAATTTTCAAAATCAATTGGATTGACTTTGTGTGGCATGGTAGAAGAGCCGATTTCACCAGCAACTGTTTTCTGTTTGAAATGATTCAGGGCAATGTAACCCCAGGTATCACGATCAAAGTCAAGTAAGATAGTGTTGAAACGTGCTACACAATCAAACAGTTCCGCGATGTAATCATGTGGCTCGATCTGAGTGGTATATGGATTCCACTGAATCCCCAGAGATGTGACGAATGATTCGCTGAACTGGTGCCAATCTACCTGCGGATAGGCAGACAGGTGAGCATTGTAGTTGCCGACAGCACCGTTGATTTTACCTAGGATTTCAACCTGTCCAAGCTGGCGAAATTGGCGCTCCATACGATAAGCCACGTTAGCCAATTCTTTACCGACAGTAGAAGGGGTAGCGGGTTGTCCGTGTGTACGTGACAACAAAGGTAAGTCACGGTAGTCGTGGGCCATACGCTTGATAGTGTCGATCAACTGACGCCATTGAGGCAGTAAAATTTCCTCACGGGCAGTTTTGAGCATCAATGCATGTGACAAATTATTGATGTCTTCTGATGTGCAGGCAAAATGAATAAATTCAGCGACTTGATGAAGAGCAGGAATATGCGCCACTTTTTCTTTTAGAAAATACTCAACAGCCTTAACGTCATGGTTGGTTGTGCGTTCAATTTCTTTGATGCGCAGTGCATCCTGTTCATTGAAATTTGCGACGATCTCATCCAGGTAAGCGTTTGCGCTTGCATCAAACGCAGGAACTTCTTTAATTTCTGTTGTGGCGGCCAGTTTTTGCAGCCAACGTACTTCAACCTGCACGCGGAATTTCAGTAAGCCGAACTCACTAAAAATAGCGCGTAGTGCGCTAACTTTGTCGCCGTAACGACCATCAATTGGAGAAACAGCGGTCAGTGAGGATAATTCCATTGGTAGCAACTCCCGGATTTTATTTAACAATGATCAAGAATGTCTTTTGCCTGTCGGATCAGGCGCTGACGAGAAAACATGATTTGCAGACGACTGCCGCCAACTTGCTGCCATAATACGGCGCTGCGGATACCTGCCAGTAATGCTGCTCGGACTTTCGCCTGTATCAGCGTATTGCGTAATACATCAGGTGAACCCGTGACTTGAATACGAGGCCCTAATGGGCTGATAACATCGACATAGATACCCGCAAGGGCGTTGAGGATACCCTCTGACATAGGTTCAAAGTAGGTTTGTTGACGCTCGAGCTGGTTAATGCGATTAGCCAGTTCATTAGCTGCCGCCTGATTTTTGCTAAGTCGGCGTTCTAATACTATTAGGCTCAACATATAGCGGGTAAGGTCGGCAGAGACTCTGCTGCGAGTGTTGTTGAACATGCTCAACATAGCATCAAGGCCGATGCGCAGGTTGCAGGCATTGTTGCCAAAGACATCCTGTGTGGATGCTGGATTCATGTTCAAGATACTGTTGATCATCACTTCAAAAGTATCGGCATCACACTGGCCTTCATGGGCAAGCTGCTGAACCAGATGGCCTGACTGGCAGATACCTGCCAGTGCCAGTGTAATGTCATAATAATTTTTAGCCACGACTACTCCTGTATACGTTGTTCGATCACGCCACCGCCTAGACAAATTTCCCCTTGATAAAATACGGCCGACTGACCTGGGGTGACAGCGGCAACGGGGCTATCAAAACGAACTTCAATTTTGTCTTCACTCAAGGGGATGACAGTGCAGGGAATATCATGCTGACGATAGCGCGTTTTTACCACGCAGCGAATTTCTGTTTTTAATGTCTGACGATCAACCCAATCAAGCTGTTGTGCAATCAAACCGACAGACATCAGACGAGGATGATCATGGCCCTGAGCGACAATCAGCATATTGTTGTTGATATCTTTATCGACAACATACCATGCCTCTTCGCTGCCATCTTTGGTGCCACCGATCCCCAACCCTTTGCGTTGGCCGAGTGTGTGGTACATCAGGCCAGTATGCTGACCGATGGTCTGTCCATCAACCGTAACGATAGAACCCGGCTGGGCAGGCAGGTAGCGCCCCAGAAAATCGCGAAATTTACGCTCACCAATAAAGCAAATGCCTGTAGAGTCTTTTTTCTTGGCTGTTACTAGACCGATTTCTTCAGCAAGGCGGCGAACTTCGGGTTTTTCCAGTTCCCCAACGGGAAACAGGCTTTTAGCAATTTGCTGGTGGCTCAGGGTATACAAAAAGTAGCTTTGATCTTTATTGCCATCCAGTCCACGGAGCAACTGGCTGATACCATCCACATCCCGACGGCGGACATAATGGCCTGTTGCGATGTAATCAGCCCCTAAATCCTCAGCAGCAAATTCCAGAAATGCTTTGAATTTAATCTCTTTGTTACAGAGGATATCGGGATTTGGGGTTCTGCCCGCTTTATATTCAGCAAGGAAATGTTCAAACACATTATCCCAATACTCGGCTGCAAAATTAATGGTATGCAGCTCAATGCCCAGTTTGTCACAAACTGCCTGAGCATCCGCAAGATCAGCGGCAGCCGAGCAATATTCTTCACCGTCGTCTTCTTCCCAGTTTTTCATGAACAGGCCAGCTACCTGATAACCCTGCTGTTGCAGAAGGTAGGCGGAAACGGATGAATCTACACCGCCGGACATCCCGACAATGACTTTTTTCTGGCTGTTATCTAACATGGATATATCTCACTGCGGAAAAAAACAAGCGCAATACTTTAACACGTCGGCAGATAAGGTGCACCAAACGTCTTCGCGCTCTTTCTTATTCGGCTTCTTATTTAAAAATTCATTTGGTGAAAGGTGGCCCATAGCTATCCAATATTGATAACGGGTAAGCCTGATTCTCCAGATAACAGCGAATACTTTCAGCAACGAGTGGTGATCGTAGCTGTGGGCTGCTGAGGATCTCTTCTGCATTTAGCCAGTGACAGCAGTGAATATCGCTATCTTGTGGATCGGTATCTACGATTTGTTCCATTTCAATCAGGAACAGAAAACGGATAAAAGGCGTACCATCAGGGGCGTTCCACTGATGTAATTTCAATAATGCCTGTGGTTTGGCACGAATGCCGGTTTCTTCCCATAATTCGCGTTCAGCGGCTTCCAGCAATGTTTCATCTGCTTCAAGATGACCCGCAGGCTGGTTCCAGAGGGGAACCTCATTAATGAATTCTTCGACGACCAAAAATTTGCTTTTTGCATGCACAATGCAGGCAACCGTGACGTGTGGATTAAACAAAATCAATTTCTCTCCATTCTCCAGGGGATAGTTGCCCCAATTGTAACGAACTCATACTGAAACGGATTAGGCGCAACGTTGGAAAACCGACATGGGCGGTCATTCTGCGTACCTGACGGTTGCGGCCTTCAAAAAGGGTAATTTTAAGCCAGCTTACCGGAATACTTTTCCGTTCCCGAATAGGAGGAATTCTTTCCCAGAGCCACTCTGGTTCTTCTACCAACTCCGCCCCAGCGGAAAGTGTTGGGCCATCTTTCAATGTGACGCCGTTGCGTAGCTTGTTCAGCGCGGTTTCATCAGGAATTCCTTCAACCTGAACATAATAAACCTTAGCTGTTTTTTGATGAGGTTGCGTCAACTTGGCTTGTAATTTTCCATCGTTGGTTAAAATCAGCAATCCTTCGCTATCGCGATCCAGACGACCTGCGGCATAAACATCAGGAAATGGGATAAAATCCTTTAATGTTGTTCTTCCCATTTCATCGGTGAATTGTGGGAGCACATCATAAGGTTTATTAAAGATCAGTACCCTGCGAGGGCCTGTTAATTTTTTTATAGTATCTTTATTTTTTCTTTGGCTGAATCGGTTAAGTTTACGTTTTTTAAAAGAGATATTTGTCATGATAAGCCATCGCGCAAAATGAGGGTGCGTATTATACCTTAAATCTGTGACCATTGGCGTTTGCAGAATATTCAAGTAGTATTGACACGTCCCTTACAAAAAATTAACAAGTCATTGCGCTTATCTTGAAAGGAGAGGTTAATGGAAAGCAAAGTAGTTGTTCCGGCGGAAGGTAAAAAAATTACTATTGATGCCAAAGGTAAATTAAATGTTCCGAATAACCCGGTAATCCCTTATATCGAAGGGGATGGCATTGGTATTGATGTAACGCCGGTCATGCTGAAAGTTGTTGATGCTGCGGTTCAGAAAGCTTACGGTGGTGAGCGCAAAATTTCTTGGATGGAAATCTACACCGGAGAGAAATCTACACAGGTTTATGGCAAAGATGTCTGGTTGCCAGAGGAAACTCTGGATCTGATCCGTGACTACCGTGTTGCTATCAAAGGCCCTCTGACAACACCCGTTGGTGGCGGTATCCGTTCTCTGAACGTGGCCCTGCGCCAGCAATTAGATCTATACGTCTGCCTGCGTCCTGTTCGTTACTATCAAGGTACTCCAAGCCCGGTTAAACAACCTGAATTAACCGATATGGTCATCTTCCGGGAAAATGCTGAAGACATTTATGCTGGTATTGAATGGAAAGCAGGCTCAGCAGAAGCGGATAAAGTGATCAAATTCCTGCAGGATGAAATGGGTGTTACTAAGATCCGTTTCCCTCAGCAATGTGGTATTGGTGTGAAACCATGTTCAGAAGAAGGGACTAAACGCCTGGTACGTGCTGCGATTGAATATGCCATCGATAACGATCGTGAATCAGTGACTTTGGTTCACAAAGGCAACATCATGAAATTCACTGAAGGCGCTTTCAAAGACTGGGGTTATGAACTGGCTCTCACCGAATTCGGTGGTGAACTGTTGGATGGTGGTCCATGGGTGAAGATCAAGAATCCTAAGAGTGGCAAAGACATCATCATTAAAGATGTGATTGCGGATGCTTTCCTGCAACAAATCCTGCTGCGTCCGGCTGAGTACGATGTTATCGCTTGTATGAACCTGAACGGTGACTACATTTCTGATGCATTGGCGGCACAGGTAGGCGGTATTGGTATTGCACCAGGGGCAAATATCGGTGATGAATGCGCATTGTTTGAAGCGACACACGGTACTGCACCTAAATATGCTGGTCAGGATAAAGTAAACCCAGGCTCTGTAATTCTCTCTGCTGAGATGATGCTGCGCCATATGGGATGGTTTGAAGCCGCTGACCTTATTGTTAAGGGAACGGAAGGGGCTATTGCTGCTAAGACCGTAACTTACGACTTCGAACGCCTGATGGAAGGCGCTAAGCTGCTGAAATGTAGTGAGTTCGGTGACGCGATTATCTGTCATATGTAATTGATTGCGTAATTGAATAGATAACGGGGGCTTAATAGTTCCCGTTACTTTATTATCATTAACGAAACGGTTATCAAAAAGAGTTATCAAAACCTGCCAAATTTTGAGCTATTTAAATCACGATTTTTATTCAATCTTTACCACGGTCATCATGGTATTTGTCAGTTTGTTGCTGACTCTTATGCCTCAATAAATTCTTCGTATTAATACCCTGTTCACGATAAAGTCGCTCCGATAATGAGCGTTGTTCGTGATTAATTATCTGGCGATGCGTAGAATGAATATGACTGCGAGAATTGTAAGTGAGTAATAATATAAACTATTGGGGAACATTTTTTGCCTGCGCCGCTTTTGCATACTCCATAATTAAATCTGCGTGTTTGTATGGTTTAGTTCTTAACCTTGGTGATCATTATGACGTATATTATGAAAATAACTTAAACTCGTTGTAATTACTGCGTTTGGTAAGCACTGAGTGCATGTCATAATTTGAGTCATAAAGCAGACTGAGACTTACTTGAAATCCGGCCTATTAAGTCATAAAAACCGTATTCACTGACCGTCAAGATCAACTAAGACATGAACAGCTATTTTTCCCCACTACAAGCCTGATAATTTAACAGAACTTCCAGTATTGCTGATAATGGGTTATCCTTCCGGAAAATGCAATAATGCAGAAGGCGCGCTTAATGGGGTTTGAAGCGTTAATCTATTCACGTTTCCACCTCCGCAGACGGAGGGGAGCAGCTACACTGTCACCTGATATTTTCTGTCCGCATCAATGATGCTATTCACAGTGACTCTGAATAGTATTTCCGACGTTATAACCCCAAAAATCCCGAACACGAGGCTGTCAGAAAGCCTATTCCGGGCTGACCATTGAAACCCGTAAAGCACGTCTGATGCAGCTTCGTGAGAACTGGCAGAATACCTCAACCCGCATTTTGAATGTGCACAGCGCCCGGAACGCATCGTGGAAGAAATCCAGAAAGCGACAAAGGCACTGATCGTCGCCGGCAGTTAGACTCGCGATGAAGAGCTACGGCAACGCAACACCTTCATGCACTGGAGAATGACAGCCGGACAGACTCGCTGCATAAACAGTCTCGGGAGATGGTGGCAACATTGTAGAGCCTGAAAATAGCCCTTTTCAGACTTTCATCAGGCAAACATCACGAAACTGTCCGGTGAGGTCACAATGTGCCTGAATAGCCTCAAAGTGGGTGCGCGGGATGAAGTTACCAAAGGTATGCAGAGCAGCTTTGATAAGCTCAATGTAAACGTTTGGCAAAAAATTACCGTAACGGTTGGAAATAACAGAAACATCTTTTGATGCACTGGATAAAAGACTCAAGGCAGCTTGTGACAGACTGGAAAACGTTAACAGCCGACTGCAATATCGGTTTATTGCATGGCTTGCAGTGAGTGTGGTGGCGGTGGTTGGCACACTGTTTTTCCTGAAAAGATTTATCTTTATCCTGGTTTAGGAAAACATGAAAAACTATAAACTTAGTAGGAGACGTACTTGAAGACGGAACAAAAGTGGATTCATGAATACAATATTTGGTTTTATGCACTATTCGGAACGGCAGTAGGTGCAGGAACTTTGTTTCTCCCTATACAATTAGGACTATCCGGACCACTTGCTATGTTGGTTATGCTATTGATAGCATTCCCATTTACCTATTACCCTCACCTAGGTCTTGCACGTTATATTATTACCAGCGATTCCCCTTCTCCCACATTACTCAGTGCAACCAAACAATATTATGGGATCAGGATAGCTCGTATCATCAACTTTTTTTATGCACTAACTTTCCTGCTTATTATTTTTGTTTATGCAATATCTATCACCAATTCCGTTAACATTTTGTTGCAGCAATTTTGGCAGATTCAGTTTCCACGAACACTAACAGCGTTTATGGTAGTTCTAGGGTTACACCTAATTTTCTTATTGGGTAAAAAAATCACACTGAAATTCATGGGCGTGTTAGTTCTTCCACTCATTCTTTACCTGCTGACATTATCTGTGACGCTTATATTTCAATGGGATAGTGCAAACATTAAGCATCTCATCAGCAATATTCATATTGATCTGGATTCAGTGAGAGCGCTTTGGTTACTAATGCCAGTTATGGTATTCTCTTTCAGCCACACCCCAATCATGTCTACTTTTTCTAACCACTGTAAACGAGCCTACACAACAGATGCGGAATACCACATTAAACAGATTGTGAAACCCACTTATGCGCTAATCTGCATAGTCATTTTGTTTTTTGTATTTAGTTGTGTTTTAACGTTATCACCTCAGGAAATACAGGCAACCAAAGACAACAATATTACCATTCTCAGCGCGATCGCGCAGAAAGAGGGTTTGTATTGGATAGCAATAACGGCAACCCCTGTTGCTATCATTGCTATGACTAAATCATTCTTAGGAACTTACTTTGGGGCATTGGAGGGAGTCAGAGGATTAGTCGGAGCATTGGAGAGTAAAATTCTCCATCATAAAGAAAATAAAGTGCGTGATAAGTTGATCGGCATGGCTATCGTTTTTGTCCTTACTTTAATGATGACTATCTGGAATCCGAATACTCTGAACGTTATCGCAGGCATCACTGGACCTATGATTGCGCTTATTTTGTTTGTTTTACCGTCTCTATCAACGTACTTGGTTGAACCACTACGACCCTATCGTTCTTTTTCTAATTTGATGGTTCTATTAGTCGGTCTTAGTAGTTTTGGTATTGCTGTTTTTAGCTTTTTTAGCTGACAGCCATTCTCAATGGGGTTTCTGAAAATAATCGAATCCCCATGCTTTCATTATGATCACATCTGGGAACTGACATTCGGTAATTCCATCTCTATTTTTCATGTTTACAGGAAATACAGTGGGAGTGTTTATATCCATAAAATTCTCAAGGAATTTTTTATGTGTCATAATATTATCCTATTATTCAGATAATAAAACCCCGCACATTTGCGAGGCTGGTGTTTAATTTAATGACTTATTTAGATAGTGCTATATACATAAACGCGAATATTGGTGGAAATAAAAAGAATATAGCCGATATTGAACATAAAATTTTGTAGATTGCTTTTTTGAATACACATGCCATAGCTGTAAAAATCAGCCCTATAGGAACAGAAATGCACCAAAAGAAACCAAATAGAAAAATATAATCACAAAAAAGCGAATTTATGAATTTTACTGCTTCCGCCATACATATTCCCTCATGAAATCCCATTGTAGATGCCATAAATATATCAGAGTCACTCACCACAGCCCATTATTGATTATTGAATCTGTTCCGTTTGCCATTGCTCCTAAAAGCTTCACCGTGTTCACCAATTGACTTTATCGTTAAGGGAACGGAAGTGACGATTGCTGCCAAGACTGTAACTTACGATTTTGAACGCCTGGTAGCTCCCGTTGATTTATTGAGCTAAAAAATTCGTTTACCAAAATTCCACTCAAATTTTTCCCTAAAACAGATTTATCTCCGTTTAAATTATGATGTGGAAATAATATATCTGATTTTGATTGAAATTAGAAAATTAATATATATCCAACCGAGATTGTAAATTTAATTGTTGCTGGTAACGATTGATAAGATTGATCAGTAGTGTAAGATATTAAAGAATTGTAACTCAACGATAATAAGGCATAACAGTAACAGAAATAATCTATTTCGATTATATTCTTTTACTCTTTTAAACGTGAAATTAAATTAAACAATGAGGGAATTATGAGAAAGATAATAATGCTTTTTACGTTACTATTTACATCTGTTAATGTTAATGCTCAAGTATTAAATGAGAATAATCCGGACAAGTACAAGAAATTCAGGCTGGATTATGTGGAGATGGTCGATCTGGCTAACCCACAAAGGTTATCGTATAGAATTTTTTATGAAGAGCCTTCTACCGGAGAAAACAGCAAGTGGTTTGATGCTATTAAGCAAGGTGATTTTGAAACCGTCAAAAAAATGGTTGAGAGTGGTCAGGATATTGAAGCCAAAGACACCGGTAGCTTAAATCAAACTGCACTGGGTTGGGCTACCTTTATTGGTTATGAAGATATAGTGGATTATTTAATATCAAAGAAAGCTAATTTGTGGGCGACAGACACAAGGGATGTTCATCATACCTTAAAATCGGCAGTCTTAGGTAAAAATACCAGTATAGTGAAGAAAATACATAATCTAATGAAGCATGAACTTGATTTGAATGATCAAACTATTGAGGATGACGGTGAAACACCCGTAATGATCGCAGCAAGCAATAATAGAATTGAGACAGTAAAATATCTGATTGAGCAGGGTGCGAATCTGAATTTATTTACGATAACGGATGATAAAAGCATGTATTCTTATGATCAAAGCGCATTAACCTATGCCTGTGAGCGTAATTTAGAAGAAATGCAAAAATTACTCATTAAGCACGGGGCGTTAAATCACAAAACACATAAGCCATCATGTAATTAATTTTGTAAGACTTAATTAAATAAATATTAAAGTCGAATTCATTTGTGATCACTATAGATATAGTCATCTATGAAAATAGATGGCTATATCTGTTTGTAATAATAGAATATGCCCTATCAGCAACTATTACTTGCGGATAGATGAGATTAAATAAAACACTGGTAATGGACATAAAACTTAGAGTAAGATGCAGCGTCTGTAAGTACAGATATCAACTAAACCCCATTAATAACTGAAAGGAGGAATTTATGATGACAACAACAATGACTCTTCTCAGGCCAGCTCATAGCTAATTACTGATTTTTCTTTTTAGTATTGCTTTGGCTAGGAAGGCCTGATCACATCCCTTATTTTTTCATTGATCATAGGATTGATCTATGGGCAATACTTTGCATTTAGCTGCGTCTCGCGTTCAGATTATCGCAGCAGAAAATACTTGGCTGGAAGGTAAAGCTATCCAGCAACTTGAAACAACAGCACAACTCCCTGATATGGTAAGTGTCGTTGGTCTGCCTGATCTCCATCCGGGCAGAGGATATCCAGTTGGTGCTGCATTTTTTTCACATTCACGTTTTTATCCTGCCCTTATTGGCAATGACATCGGCTGCGGTATGGCCCTGTGGCGAACAGATCTGACACTGAACAAATGGTCGCTGGACAAGCTGGAAAAACGGCTTGGTTCTATTGATAATCCTCTGCAAGCAGAAGAGTTGCCTGATGATATACCTGAGCATTTTTGTTATTCACCGGGAACGATTGGTGGTGGCAATCATTTTGCTGAATTGCAGCAACTGGATGAAATTTATCAGCCGGAAATGCTCGAAACATGGCAATTGAGTAAACAACAGCTTTTATTATTGGTACATAGTGGTTCGCGCGGGTTGGGACAAGTTATTCTTGAACAGCACGTTCGCGAACATGGGCATAATGGGCTGATAGCGTCCAGCCCGGAAGCGCAGAGTTATCTTCAACAGCACCAGCAAGCTCTGGACTATGCTTGTTTTAACCGCCAGTTAATTGCAGAGAGGATGTTAAAACGCTGGCGAGCTCATGGGAGTTGCTTATTTGATGTTTCACATAATTTGCTCACACCATACACAATTGGCAATGTTGATGGCTGGTTGCACCGTAAGGGAGCAACACCTTCTGATCAAGGAGCCGTAATTATTCCGGGATCGCGAGGGGATTACAGCTACTTGGTTCAGCCACTGGCCAGTGATCGCAGCCTCTTTTCCCTTGCTCATGGTGCGGGGCGGAAATGGATGCGTGGTGAGTGTAAAGCGCGTTTAACCGGGCGTTACAACGCAGAACAGCTCTCTCGTACCGCATTTGGCAGTCGTGTGATTTGCCTGGATAAGCAACTGATTTTTCAGGAAGCCCCAGAAGCTTATAAACCTATAGGCGGCGTGATGGATGCTATGCTGCAAGCGGGTCTGGTGAAATTGATAGCGCGGCTTAAGCCCGTTCTGACATATAAAACGCGGGGTAACAAGGAATGATATTGTTGCAGATTTCCGCTGCTCAGGGGCCAGATGAATGCGCGCTGGCTGTCAGAAAGGCTTTGGAACGGTTGATCCATGAAGCCGACGAATTAGGTGTTATGGCTGATATATTGGAGGAAGAGTCAGGGAGGCGTTCTCATACATTACGCTCTGTGATGGTTGCTATTCAGGGCGAAAATGAACAGCAGTTTTTTGAGCGCTGGGACGGGACCATCAAATGGATTTGTGCAAGCCCGTGGCGAAAAGGAGATGGCCGTAAAAACTGGTTTATCGGTGTGGCGCAGTTTAAGCCTTTACAGCAAATAATGGAAAGTGCAATACGTTTTGAAACATTGAGAGCCTCAGGTCCTGGTGGGCAACATGTCAACAAAACAGAATCAGCAATTCGGGCAGTACATATTGCTAGTGGAATCAGTGTCAAGGTACAGTCGGCGCGCAGCCAGCATGCTAATCGGCGGCTTGCTTGTTTGTTATTGGAGCATCGGTTACAGCAGCAGCAAAATATGCATCAGGCTCAACTTAAGGCTGAACGACGTTTGTTTCACAATCAAATAGAAAGGGGTAATCCTGTACGTACCTTTGTAGGTATGCAGTTTAGTCCGCAAATTTGATGATAAATAGAGCGACGATGAGTGTCCGTCGCTCTAGAAGCGATTATTGAGTACTTTGAGATAAGGTATCTTTTATTTGAGCCTTGCAAGTCTTGACGGACTTATCTAATGTTTCGTCAAAATGTTTGTGGCTTGGAAATACTTGTTTATTCTTTCTGACTTCTATGACTGTTTGTTTGATAGAGGAAATTAATTCATCCTTGTTGCTATGGATTTCCTTAAGATCGAATCCCTTCTTGTTCAACTCATTAAAGGTTTTTTGAGCTATGGCATCTGGTGAGGCATTAGTCTTGAATGCTTCTACAGAGGCTTTTCCAAACAAATCACAATAGGTTTCCGCTGTTTTATCTGCATTCACATGTGCGGCATAAGAGAAGAATGGGACAAGGAAAAGTGGTAGTAAAAGACGTTTCATAGTTTCCTCTTAATCGACTAAACCGGGATAGTGGTGACAACATTAACAATAGTACATTATTCATGGTTTGCCCTGAATTCCGGTGGAAAACTGGGTGCTTTGATTATGTGATTAATGGTGTTGCTGACCTGTGCACAGGCCTTTTTTACACAGGATGCGGAGTAACTGAATTGGGTCATGTTTACTATCTGTATTGATTCGGGCGAGGAGTTTGACATTTCTATCTGTTATCTTGAGTGCATCAACTTCAAGATAATTCCCAGAGCCTGCCGTAAGTTTGTACACAATCAATTCCTTGGCACCATCACCGTTAATATCTGCAAATGTCACTCTTGGCTTATTGTTATCTTCGAACACCGAACCATCACGGGAAAAGACAGCTCCGGTTTCGAATTCTGTCAGATCCCGATCCTTGAAAACAGCGATAGAATAGCTGCCAATGGATTCACTTTCCAGATCGCCAACTGATATGACAGCAAATTTCTTATCAGGTAAATTAATCAATGCTCCATCTTTTGCGAGAGCCGGGGTTGATAGTGATAGAACGAATAGAGTAGGGATAACAGCAATTTTTAGTATCTTACACAAATACATAAGTAATACTCCATTGGCTATTGTTTGTTTCAACATGTGGATGGTATTAAATTTATATCGTAGCATGGATTTCAAAAGCTGAGATGCTTACTGGCCGGATGAAGTCGTCAATTGGGTTAGGTCGATAGCCTATAGGTGAGAGAATGTGATTTTAGTGCGGATTATTAGTAAATTTTATTATTATTATTTGGATATTAAAAGTATGGTTATTGACTATAAATAACAAGAAAATATTTCGTAATATGGTTTTTTTTGATATGGATGCTGAATTTTATTCTAATTGAGATATATCATTCTTTAGAAATATCCAACAATTCATTACACATTGGTTGTTTTTTGTTTGAAAATATGAATGGAATTAATTGAAAGCCAGAAAATCAACGGGAGTGGAAACTCCCGCTTTATTAATCTCAACATATATCAAACTCTACGTGCTGTTTTTTTCAATTTTTTCTACAACCTTGTTGTATTCTTTCCAAACAACGGATACTGGTGAACTTAAACAACAGATAGAGATCGAACCGCCTGTTGCTGGGTGATACTCGTATTTTGATTTTCCTCTATAAACCCGTTTAGGCAGAATGTTGTCTGCGGGGTTTTTTCTTTTTCGCTCTAACATCAATTATAACCTCACTAGCAGATTATCTGATGGCCAGATAGTGGAACGTTAACATCTTATTAACTTATCGTTGTTGTTTCTACTGTAAAAATAACAATTGAAAATTTTAATATGCAATGATGGTTTTTTCCAACTATCACAGTATTAAAATTTAATAATCTCATTTGAAGAAGAATATTGCTATATGTTTTCGTAAATCTTAGAAATTTCAATATTAAATTTTGTAATTATTTTATTATTTTTAATAAATAGAGTTATTACTACATAAGGAACATGACAGTATATGGGAGGGAGGAAAAGTGAGTAGTACATTTGGTGTGCTTGTAGAAAGATAACTTCTGATTAAAGCACGTTTTTTATAAGGGTATTGTATTGAGATTGCTTTGTGGTGGTTGTATCTTGATTGCCAAATGGTTATTTATTATGGGTGAAATTGTTAATTAAATTGTATTTTTGCAATATATCTGGAAACAAGATTACGCAGCATATATTGCTGGTGAAATGCGCTTGAGAGGCTTGAAATGGGCAATAAATCTCCAGTAAAACTTAGCATGAATCTTAATAAATGCTAAAGTAAATGTAAAAAAATTATTAAAAGTTACCTATTGAAATAGATATTGTGTTACATTCTTTTCGTTTTACTGGCGGGTATCTCTGTATTTTTTGTACACAGAATTGTGTTGCTTGTGACTGGTTAATTATAAAGGATATTGAGCACAATAAATTTTGCAGGATACTGATTTATGGTCAGCTAATGTTTGCTAATAGTAAGGGGAAAATATCTTGACGGATCTGATTAACTTCATTAACAACATGCTTTGGGACTATGTATTAATATATTTACTCCTTGGAGTTGGCCTTTACTTCACACTGCGCACTGGTCTTATACAGCTTCGTCATTTTAGCCACATGTTTTCAGTCTTGAAAAATAGTAATAAGTCAGATGATTCTGGCATTTCATCTTTTCAGGCTTTATGTACTAGCCTTGCAGCACGTGTTGGAACGGGTAACTTGGCGGGAGTTGCAATTGCGATTACGGCTGGTGGGCCTGGCGCTATTTTTTGGATGTGGGTAGTTGCATTTATTGGTATGGCAACTTCTTTTGTGGAAAGCACGCTTGCCCAGTTGTACAAGACGAAAGACGATCAAGGAAATTATCGTGGCGGCCCTGCCTACTATATGGAAAAAGGGTTGAAGAAGCGATGGATGGGGGTATTGTTTTCAGTCTTCCTTATTATCGCGTTTGGTCTTGTATTTAACGCTGTTCAGGCAAACTCAATTGCGGAAGCGGCTGCTTTTGCCTTTCATGTCAAACCTATTTATGTCGGTATTGTATTAGTCATTATCAGTGGCGCGATTATTTTCGGCGGGCTGCGTTCGATTGCGCGGGTTGCGGAATTAGTCGTACCAATTATGGCTGGTGCTTATTTGTTACTGGCGTTTTGGGTTATTGGTCACAATATTGAACGTATTCCAGAAGTATTTGCATTAATTATCAAGAGTGCCTTTGGCCTTCAGGAAGCGATCGCGGGAACATTAGGTTATGGCATTTCTCAGGCGATGATTCAGGGTGTTCAAAGAGGGTTGTTCTCGAATGAAGCTGGGATGGGTTCTGCACCAAACGCGGCGGCTTCCGCCTCGCCATATCCGCCGCATCCGGCCTCTCAGGGCTATGTGCAGATGCTGGGGGTATTTATGGATACGATTGTTATCTGTAGTGCAACCGCTGTTATTATCCTGTCTTCTGGTATTCTCAATGAAAATGTGACTGCTATCAGTGGAATTGAATTGACTCAGCGGGCATTATCATCGGCTGTTGGGCATTGGGGAACGACATTCATTGCTATTGCAATCTTCTTCTTTGCTTTTACATCGATTATTGCCAACTATGCTTATGCTGAAAGTAACATGATATTCCTGGAGCGTAATCACACCGCAGGTTTGTTTATCCTGCGCTTGGCTGCGCTAGGCATGGTGATGTTTGGTTCGGTGGCAGAGGTGCCATTAGTCTGGAATATGGCGAACTTATCGATGGCATGTATGGCGATTGTTAACTTGATTGCTATTCTTTTGTTATCAGGTATTGCGATAAAGCTGGCTAAGGATTACAACCAGCAGAGAAAAGCAGGGCAGTTGCCGACATTCGATATCAATATGTATCCAGAGCTTCAAAAGGAAGTTGAAGAAGGCATCTGGGATAATAAGCCATCTCAGAACAGCCAAAAGTGCAGTCACTGATACTGAGGTATATGCTTAATAAATTTTAAGTTGCAGCGCGGTGGTAAATGAGCGAAGCGAATCCCCAGGAATATAGATAACTATATGATTGGGGTGAGTGAAAGCCACCAATAAAGCAGCAATTTAAAAGGTGAAGGATATACATTCATTATGAGTAACATGATGTTACTCATATGAGATAAAACGTATCAGCCGGACATTCAATCATTCAGTGGATGCCCGGTTTTTATTGGATTTTAATAAGCGCCTCTGCCAGTAAAAAACATCACATCTATTGTAGTTTTATCTACTATATAGTCATGATGATTCTATTTTTCCTCCATAATCACTGATCAAACATGATAAGAAGATTAATATTAGGCGCATGTATTACGTTGTTGATTGGTTGCAGTCATCAGCTTCAAAGAGAAGTCAGAAACGATTATATCGTTGATCACTCGCATTCTTATTCAACTAAGCAGGGCATCGATTCAGCCCGATTTCTTGTTTTGCATTATACGGCATTGAATGATCAAAATTCTTTACGAGTATTAACCGGAGGTAATGTCGGTGTCCATTATCTCATCCCATCTCGGCCAAAATATGAAAATAAAGAACCCGTTATTTTTCAGTTGGCTTCTGAAAATGAGAAGGCCTGGCATGCAGGGAGGAGTGACTGGAGGGGGTATAAAAATCTAAATAGCAATTCTATTGGGATTGAAATCGTTAATTGTGGTTTTAAGCAACACTTTATCAAAAAAGAATGGTGTTTATACCATCCGTCACAAATTGATGCATTAATCCGACTGGCAAAAGATATTATTCAGAGATATCAAATTGAGGCTGTGAATGTTGTTGGTCATAGTGATATCGCACCGCTCAGGAAAAAAGATCCTGGTCCTGTTTTTCCGTGGCAAGCACTTTATCAACAAGGTATTGGTGCTTGGCCGGATCTCATAACGGTTAATAAATATCTGGCCAACAGGGTGTCGAGTATGCCTGTGCCAGTCATTGGTATCCAGAAAGCGTTGGCTCTCTATGGCTATTCCATACCTCAGACAGGTCATTTGGATGAAGATACCCATAAAATCATTCAGGCGTTTCAGATGCACTTCCGCCCATCAGATATTAGTGGTGTTCCTGATGTGGAAACGGAAGCGATTGCTTTGGCATTAGTCGAAAAATACAAATGATGATTCATGTAGTACGGTAGTACTGTGTTATTCAGAGCACTGGAATAGATATCATGACGTGAGGGAAGGAAACTGCGGCCTTAACGAATGGCCGCTGATGGTGCTAGAGTTCATAACTGGCAGTTATAAGTCAAATGCAATGGAAGCTTAACTTCAAGTTCTATATCTGTACTTTGACGAAAATCGTAAGGTGTAATGCCATATTCTTTACGGAACATATAGGTAAAATGAGATTGAGAGCCGAAGCCAAAATCTAAGGCAATATCAAAAATAGACAAGGAACTGTTTCTCAGCAGGTGAACAGCGCCGGCCAACCGCCGTTGGCGTATGTACTTTCCAAGCGAGATTTCCGTGACTTCCTTGAATATTTTCTGCATGTGCCAAAGCGAATAGCCAGAATAAGCAGCAAGCTCTTCAAGATGGATAACTCGGCCAAGGTGGTTTTCGATCCATTTACTCAGTGCGCATACAAGTGCTAAGTGGTTATCTTGTGGCATTACAATTTTAAATTGATTGAAGGTTTGAGGAGTATACACAACTTCCTTTCAAGATGACAAAACCCATCAGCATAGGTATTTCTAGTAATCAAGCGTGAGATTTAAATTTTTTCTACATAAAAACTCTCTATAATATTTTATTATAAAGTTAACTACAATGAAATTATTGTGAGGTGACTCAATTGAACATAAAAAAAACTTTTTTAGTGCTATGTTTAATAACAGTGTGTCTGTTTTTATATTTATTAGCGTTGGACATCCATTGTGATCAAGGTAATGAAGGGTTTGAATTGGGGATCTGTTCAATTACCCGATACCTGCCTTTTTGATATTCACCTCAATCATCCTCTTGCAACTATCTGTGCTAACATACGTTCGCAGTATTCATTCTTGGAAAATGATGTTTTAATATTCACCTGATTCTAATTAGCAGACTAAAAGCTTATCCCAGCAGGCGTTAATTGTTGACGACAGTTTGAACACGGACTGTGTGTAGAAACTGGAGCGTAAACGTAGTTGCTTAAGGATTAGCACGTAAAGATGATTCGCTGAGTTCCCCTTTGGGCCGTACTAAAGCGCGTTTAAAAACTATTGCTTTCGCATGAACACAGTCTAGGTTCAAAGTGATAAATAAGATAGCTTAATGGGGGTTGGTTTAAATGTCGCGCTAAAATCAGAGCTTAACCCAATAGCTACAATTGTTAAGGTAGTTTGAGCACGACAAATCGCGCAGAAATTAGGGGAAATGAGAGAATTTCTCGCCCTGTTCAGGTTCAAAACGACAAATAAAATAGCTTAATGAGACGGGTTCTAAGCATTATAAATAAGAGGACTAGATGGCAGAACAAGCAGAACAATCTACGCTTAAGCGTGGTTTAAAGAACAGGCATATTCAGCTTATTGCCCTCGGTGGTGCAGTAGGAACGGGATTGTTTTTGGGGATTGCTCAAACCATAAAAATGGCTGGGCCTTCGGTACTTCTCGGGTATGCCATTGGTGGGTTTATTGCATTTCTAATTATGCGTCAACTGGGCGAAATGGTTGTCGAAGAGCCTGTCGCTGGCTCGTTTAGCCATTTTGCTTATAAATATTGGGGTGATTTTGCCGGTTTTCTGTCTGGCTGGAATTACTGGGCAATGTTCATTCTTGTCGGAATGGCAGAATTGACGGCAGTCGGCATGTATATTCATTATTGGTGGCCGGAAATTCCAACATGGATTTCCGCTGCAATATTCTTTGTGCTGATCAACGCCATTAACCTGATTAATGTCCGGTTATATGGTGAAACCGAATTCTGGTTTTCTATCATCAAAGTTACTGCCATTATTGGCATGATTATCTTTGGAGCTTATTTGCTCATCAGCGGCACTGGCGGGCCACAGGCTAGCGTAGCCAATTTATGGCAGTATGGCGGGTTTATGCCAAATGGGGTTTCCGGTCTGATTATGGCGATGGCCGTGATCATGTTTTCATTTGGAGGACTGGAAATGGTCGGGATTACTGCGGCAGAAGCTGAAGATCCTGAAAAAAATATTCCAAAGGCAACTAATCAGGTCGTTTATCGAATCCTGCTGTTTTATATTGGTTCGTTGTCTATTCTGCTTTCGCTTTACCCATGGATGAATGTGGTAGAAGGTGGCAGCCCATTTGTTTTGATTTTCGATCACTTGGATAACTTTTGGGTGTCTAATATCCTGAATGTGGTTGTATTAACGGCGGCATTATCTGTTTATAACAGTGGCGTATACTGTAACAGCCGGATGCTGTATGGTTTGGCAAAACAGGGTAATGCCCCTCGCATCTTGACAAAAGTTAATCAGCGCAGTGTACCTGTTTTATCAATAGGGTTGTCGGCATTGGCGACATCTATAGGGGTGCTGGTTAACTATATTATGCCCGGAAAAGCATTTGAATTGTTGATGGCGCTGGTAGTGACAACGTTGGTCATTAACTGGATTATGATCTGTCTGGCACATCTGAAATTCCGAGCTGCAAAAAATGCAGAAGGAATTAAGACGAAGTTTCAGGCATTTTGGTATCCATTCGGCAACTATTTGTGCTTAATATTCCTTGCATTCATTCTCGTCATTATTCTGATGACACCGGAAATACGTATCTCAGTTATCCTGATGCCGTTCTGGATTGGCATGTTATGGGGAGGCTACTTGTTTTCCAAGGCCAAAAAGGCAAAGGCGCGAGTTATCTAACGGTAAGTTTATTCAGTATTCTTCCGGCCGGATTTATTTCCGGCTGGTCTTATGATTAGCTTCATTAAACTTTCCTACAGCCAGCATCATACTCAACAGGGAAAATGATGCAGGAAATAGAGTTTGCGCAACATAATGTGTGCCACTCAGTCTAACTTCCTCGTACAACTATCTTGGATCACCATTGCTAGCGTAGCCAGCCAAAAAGCACATTCCTACTATTGTATGTCGCGGGAATATAAGTTGACTGAAATGACAGTCTATTATATTCGATAGAAAAAATCGGTAATGGCAAGGGGAGGGGGACATAATAATAATTATTACTTGCTGTGACATTTAATGTCAATCCCATTCCGATTTTGAAACCATCCAGAGCACCTGATATCCACACGCTGTAAGCTTTATGAAATAATATTATCGCTCTAATAGAATAGTAGATGAATGTGGCTCCATATTAGAATTGAATAATATTTAATAAAGGATAAATAAAATATAACTTAGTGACGTGTAAGATAATTATATTGTATATACTAGCCTTGAAGTGAAGTTAGTCATAATCTTTTTGTTATCTGAAATATTTCTTTGGCAATTATAACTCTCTGATGTACTTCATAATAGGTGTGGAAAACAGCATAAAGTATTAGATTGTCTAAAGCGGTTTCTTGGGGTTAAAATTTATTTTTGCATAAATTCATATTGTTGTGTTATGTGTGGACTTTTTAGTAATTTAAAAATAGGAACAGTTGTTAAGAATTTTAAATGTGTGCATTGGATTCAGCACCTGAAAAAAATGGCTTGCGATTATATAAAGAGTATGTGATAAAACACATGGGTAAACGAAGTATTGGTTCTGTTAATGAATAACAGCGACGAATATGGGTTTGTTTATTTTTATTACAATCGGCGAATAAAGCGATTCAAAGGAAATTTTTGAAATGGCAAAAATCACTGGTACTGTGAAGTGGTTCAACGAGTCTAAAGGTTTTGGTTTTATTACTCCAGCTGATGGTAGCAAAGATGTATTTGTACATTTTTCTGCAATTATGAAAGATGGGTTTAAAACATTGTCTGAAGGCCAACAAGTTGAGTTTGAAATTCAGAATGGTCCTAAAGGTCCTGCGGCTGCAAATGTCACAGCTTTATAGTAACAAACTTATTTTGGCTGGTATTTTATTACTGACCAAATAGATTTATCGTTAGTTTTGTTTCTTAACGATAACTGATTGCAAATATCACTCTATTGAGCTACTAATAGAGTGATTTTTTATTTTGACTCGGGGCGTTCTTGATTGAACTGAGAAGTACCCGTATTACCTGATCTGGATAATGCCAGCGTAGGGAAGTCATGGTATCTCCTATTCTGATACTGGCTTTTCTTTGGCTGGTGCTAGGAGTCACCATCATGAGAATTAATTCATTGACCATCGCAGGAACCGATCCTAGCGGTGGTGCCGGCATTCAAGCTGATTTAAAAACTTTCTCCGCACTTGGAGCCTATGGCACAACAGTAATAACCGCTTTGGTTGCCCAAAATACGATGGGAGTTCAATCAGTTTATGACATTGATCCCCGCTTTGTCGCTGAGCAGCTTGAATCGGTGCTTTCTGATGTCAGAATGGATAGCATCAAGATAGGCATGTTATCCAATGTTGCCAATGTCAATGTAGTTGCAGAAGCTCTGAAACGTTATCCTGTTCCCCATATCGTGTTGGATACGGTTATGGTGGCTAAGAGTGGCGATCCCTTATTATCCCCAGAAGCAATAACGACGATGGTAGAGCAACTCTTGCCAAACGTCTCCCTAATTACGCCAAATTTGCCAGAAGCGGCAGCCATACTGAAATGTAACATTGCCGGGACGGAAGACGAAATGTTGCAACAGGGGCGGGAATTGCTTTCAATGGGATGTCAGGCGGTTTTACTGAAGGGGGGACACCTGGTTAATGAAGAAAGTCCAGATTGGTTGTTTACTGCTAAAGGAGAGTGGCGTTTTACTGCTCCCAGAATCAATACGCGACACACTCATGGCACAGGTTGTACGCTCTCTGCGGCGCTTGCTGCATTACGTCCCCGTTATCCTGATTGGGAAAACACACTGCCAGCGGCGAAAACTTATTTGCAGAATGCACTGACGCAGGCAGATACACTGGATGTTGGAAAGGGAATAGGGCCAGTGCACCATTTTCATCAATGGTGGTAGTGGAGGTACATAACCATATTGTGATTAAACGATGGGGATATGGTTATCCCCATCATGAAAAATGAAGAATTGAATAAGTTCAGTCAGGCAATGGTTACTTTCTTATCGAGGTAAACATCTTGAACCGAATGGATTAACTCCACCCCTTCTTTCATTGATTTTTTGAACGCTTTACGGCCAAGAATCAGCCCCATACCACCCGCTCGTTTGTTGATGACGGCAGTGCGAACCGAGTCGCTCAGGTCATTGGCTCCGGATGCACCGCCAGAGTTGATCAATCCTGCACGCCCCATATAACAGTTAGCAAGCTGATAACGGACCAGATCGATAGGATGCTCGGTTGTTAAATGGGTATAGACACGTTTGTCCGTGTGACCAAAGCCGATTGCAGTATATCCGCCATTGGTCTCAGCCATTTTTTGTTTAACGATATCTGCACCGATAGTTGCTGCCAGATGGTTAGCCTGGCCAGTTAAATCGGCGCTTGTATGGTAATCAACACCATCTTTCTTGAAAGCTGAATTGCGCAGATAGGCCCATAACACGGTTACCATGCCTAATTCGTGAGCACGTTCGAAGGCGGCGGAAATTTCTCCTATCTGACGGCGTGATTCGGTAGAGCCATAATAGATCGTTGCACCAACTGCAACCGCTCCCATATCAAATGCCTGTTCGACACTGGTATACAGGGTTTGGTCATATTGGGCTGGATAGGTTAATGCTTCATTGTGATTAAGTTTCACCAGAAACGGAATTTTATGGGCATAGCGGCGAGAGACAGATGCTAGAACACCATAAGTTGAAGCAACACAGTTACAACCCGCTTCGATCGCTAATTCAACGAGATTTTTGGGATCAAAATAGAGAGGGTTGGCTGCAAAAGAGGCACTGGCTGAATGTTCAACGCCTTGGTCTACTGGCAAAATCGAAAGATAGCCAGTCCCTGCCAGACGTCCATGATTCAATAAAGTCTGCATTGAACGCAGAACGGTATTTGGTCGATTGTTTTCGATCATGACTCGATCGACGAAATCTGCGCCGGGAAGGTAAAGATGTTCATTTTGGATAGTAGTACATTGATGCTGTAATAAACTTTCTGCGTCTTTTCCTAACAACTTAGCGATATCAGTCATAATGAACTCCAGTTTGCAAAAGGCGCTATTGATTGTTGTTTATATTTACGTTGAGCACAAGGTAAGCAGAGAAGGAAACAGCAGTGGATCGCTTCAGTTAGAACAGTATTTATTAAAATTTAACTATCTTGCGGGGTAGTGAAGTTAAATAATCATCATTTGGCATGATGTAAATTAAACATAAGTATTATTCTTCAATCTAATAATTTGAAAAGAGTTTTCCTAAAATTTCCTTCATTAAACTGAAGAATTATTAATGATATTTATCATGAGATGATTTTTTTATTTATAATAAATAGAGTTATTAATTGTTCGTTAGGGTATTTGTAATGAAGAAACAGAAAGTATTAATTAAAACAATATTTTTTTATTGTGGTTTTATTTTTAACCATTTGAATTTATTATATTTTATTTATTTTGGAATAAAAGAAAAGGCCAGCTCAAGGGAGATTGAGCTAGCCAAGGAGGTGGTTCCTAGTCTTACAGTAAAGCTTTTTTAGTTCTTCATTTTTCAAGCTCGATAATACGAGAAATAAAATAGCATTGATGTGATCTGTTTCTAAAAAAACAGAACAATTTCTTTAAAAGTTCATTTTCAGTTATTTTTCTTGTATTTCTTTTGTATGTAGTGTTCTGGCATTGGTTCCCTTTAAATTTCGGATAAGCAGCGCATAATTCAAAATAATTTCTTCAGGAATGGGCAGATAGACGATATGACCATCTCCGGGTGCTACTTCGATTGTCTGGCCTTTTTTATTTGCCATAGATTCCAGCGTAAAGTTGATATTACCTGATGGTGTCATCAGTTCCAGTTGATCTCCGACCAGAAATTTATTTTTTACGGTAACTTCCGCCAGACCATTTACGCGATTGCCAGTGAACTCGCCGACAAATTGCTGGGTATCTGACATTGAATAGCCGTATTCATAAGTCTGGTACGCGTCATGAGTATGGCGCCGCAGGAACCCTTCTGTGTAACCACGGTGTGCCAGACCTTCTAGTGTGGTCATCAGAGTGGAGTCAAAAGGCTTGCCAGCAGCTGCATCATCAATAGCACGACGATACACTTGTGCAGTACGAGCACAATAATAGAAGGATTTAGTGCGGCCTTCGATTTTCAGTGAATGAACCCCTATATTGGCCAACCTTTCGACATGCTCAATCGCACGAAGATCTTTCGAATTCATGATATAAGTGCCATGCTCATCTTCAAAAGCACTCATATATTCCCCTGGACGTTTGGCTTCTTCAATCATGAATATCTTGTCTGTCGGCGCTCCCTGCCCAAGTGTCGGTTCAATGTTTTTGACCGGAATAGGATCATGCATATGAACGATATTACCGATATTATCTTCCTTGCCTTCCTGCACATTGTATTCCCAGCGGCAGGCATTGGTACAGGTTCCCTGATTTGGATCGCGTTTGTTGATATAGCCTGATAACAGACAGCGACCAGAATAAGCCATACAAAGTGCACCATGAACAAAAACTTCAAGCTCCATATCAGGAACTTGCTGACGTATTTCAGTAATTTCTTCCAGCGAAAGCTCACGGGAGAGAATAACGCGTGTCAGTCCCATCTGTTTCCAGAATTTAACCGTGGCCCAGTTAACGGCATTGGCCTGAACTGAAAGGTGGATATCTATCTCAGGAAATGCTTCACGTACCATCATAATTAAGCCAGGATCGGACATAATCAACGCATCAGGCCTCATTTCAACGACGGGTTTTAAGTCGCGGATAAATGTTTTCAGCTTTGCATTGTGGGGAGCAATATTGACGACAACATAAAAACGCTTGCCTAACTCGTGCGCTTCCTTAATCCCTTGAGCCAGAGTTTCATGATTAAATTCATTATTGCGGACACGCAGACTATAACGGGGCTGCCCGGCATAAATGGCGTCTGCACCATAAGCAAACGCGTAGCGCATGTTTTTCAAGGAGCCGGCAGGAGACAGTAATTCTGGAGTAAACATAATTAATAACGTTCTCGATCTGAGTTCAAGTCAGGCCTTGCCATTAAAAGCAAGGTTAAGGGAGTAATAATTTTAACGTTTAATCCATCTATGGCACAAATTTATTGTGGAAATATAATTGTGCTTACAGCCGATGAAAAAGGAAGAAGCTAAGTTTATTCTCAGCGGCTAGTTGCCTGAAGTGATGATTCAAGCTTATTTATGAGATCAATATTCCTCGTCCCGCATAAAATTTATTGAAAATTTCTATGGAAATGGTCACGTTGACTTGGCTTTTGTGATTATCGCCGGAAGGGTTATGAAAAGTCACTTCGGTAGGTGTAGCTTTGGTGACAAGTACAAGATGCCCCCCTTTTTTATCAGGTGTCTGTTGTGGCCATCTTATGTCAGGGTGGACGGAGGCGATATATAAGCTACCATCGGCTAATACTTTGTGAAGATTTTCAGTTGTGAAGTTGGTCTTGATTTGAGCAGTAATTCCAAACTGCTCGGATAACATGGAAACTACGGGAGCATAGATCATGCCTCTGATATGATTTTCTTCAACTTGATACGCGCCGTAAGTGATTGCCATTTTAGTTAATGTCAGCAGCGGATAAATTTTATCGGTACGAGAGGCAAGTAACATCTTGATACAGGCCATACCGCAGATATGATTCGCCCATGTAGCATATTCTTCTGGCGAGTTTGCGCCAGATTGTACCCATAGCGGATCATTAATAAGAAGCAACCGTTGATGAATAATATCTGCTGCCAAGTGGGCTGATTCCCACTGAGAAAAATAAGGAACTTTCATATTTTCTCCACGAACATAAATAAAATAGCGACAAGCGCTATGAAGGAAAATATTATCAGCTTAAGTTTAACCTGAATTTTACACAGTCAAGCTTTGAGGCAAAAAAGATCTTATGATTTGGAAATGATTAACCGTGGTATTTTGGATATCCCTTAGGGATCAGGTAGATGGAATTGATTATTACGGTTCCAGTTGGATGAATTTTCATTGGAAGTAGTATCAAAGAGCGGGCATTACGCTTTCAATGTAGTGAGAGTGATGATGAACATTCACATTAAACGGCATATCTCCGCTTCCCAACGATAGCCCAACCCATAAATAGAGCGAATGAAGGACTTATCCTCATCTAATTGTTCCAATTTTCTGCGCAAGTTCTTGATATGGCTGTCGATAGTACGGTCATTAACAATACGGTGATCATCATAGAGGTTATTTAACAGTTGATCGCGGGAGAATACTCGTCCGGGTTGGCTGGACATGATCTTCAGTAAGCGAAACTCAACAGGCGTCAGCTCAAGGACGCGATCAAGATAACGCGCTTGAAAATGATTTTCATCAATTGTCAGGGAGCCATGTTCGCTGATGATATCTTGTGGACGATAGCAACGGCGCAAAATGGTCTTCACTCTGGCAACCATTTCCCTTGGGCTATAAGGCTTGCAGATATAATCGTCGGCACCGATTTCCAACCCCAGTAGCCGGTCAATTTCTTCTGTTCTGGCGGTCATCATCACAATGGGAATATCAGAAAACCGGCGAATTTCGCGACAAATCGATATCCCATCAAGGCCGGGTAGCATGATATCAAGCAGGATAATATCAGGCTGGTGCTTCTGAACATGGGCAATAACTTCATCACCACGTATCAGCCATTGTGTCTGATAATCTGCGGCTTGTAGATAATCAACGAGCAGTTGCCCTAATTTTGGCTCATCTTCAACGATTAAAACAGTATATTGTGTAGAATGCGTGCTCATTGTGCTTTATATTCAGGCAGTTCAACCAGCGGTAATTCTACGTGAATTTTAAGACCACCTAAAGATGATCTTTCTGCATAAATAACGCCATCGTGTGCTTCGACGATATTGTAACAGATCGCCAGCCCCAAACCTGAACCACCACTGGCGCGATTACGGGAAGACTCGCAGCGGTAAAAACGTTCAAAAATCTGTTGGCACTGCTCGACAGTCAGTCCGGGGGCGCTATCCTGCCAATTTAAGATCCACTTTTGGGGAGTGAGATGTGCCTGAATGATAACTTTTCCGGGAGCAGCGGTATAGCGCAGGCTATTTTCCAGCAAGTTTTGGAATAACTGTGTTAACCGACCTGGGTCTGCGAACAGAATTGCGTTTTCCGTCAAATTCAGTTCCAGTGTGATCTGCTTGTCAGCAAAACGTCCACGATAAGCGGCTAGGGTGACTTGCAGCAGATCGCTGGCATTGGTCAGTTCCTGTCGGTAGGCTAACGAACCACGATCAGAAAGGGATAATGAATGCAAATCATCCACCAGCTTTGTCAATGTGGTGATTTCGGTCAGTAGTGAGTGGATTGTCTCTGGCGTTGATTGGCGAACGCCATCCTGCAAAGCTTCCAGTTCACCGCGCAGCACAGAAAGTGGAGTACGCAGTTCATGAGAAATATCCACCATATAATCACGGCGCATTTGTTCATTTTTTTCCAGTGTACTGGCAAGCCGATTAAAGTCCGATGCTAACTGACCAATTTCATCTGTACTGGATGGTTTCACACGAACACTGAAATCACCCGCGGCAAGTTTATGTGTTCCTTCCACTAACCGTTTAACGGGTTTTAGAAAACCACGGGACAGGAGAAAAGTGGCAATCAGAGCCAGTAAGGTTGAAAAACCAGCAATAATCCAACTGGTTAATTGCTGCTGGCGGTCAAAATTGATATCCGCTTGACGAGTGATTTTATCTGATGTGCTGACAATGACCCAACCGACGATATTATTTTTATAAATCACTGATTTTCGATAAGTGTCCGTAGGGATTTTACCCGCATGACCGACCAGACGATGCATTTGATTGTCAACGACCCAGAATTGACTGCGCCAGCCACGGGATGACGGACTTTGGCGGCTATCACTGTTTTGTTCAATAGTTCGAATGATTTGAAAGATCATCCGATCGTTTTGAAGCAGGAAATCCCAGTTACCATATTTCTGGTATTGTTCCGTCAATGCTTCTGCCATCTTATTGGCACGCATTTGGCTATTTTGCTTGATATAACCAATGAAACTATGCTGGAAGCTGAGGCGAATCCCCCAGTGCATTGTCACTAGCACCAGCATACAGGTTGCGAAAATAGCTAAAAATAGCTTACCACTGATACCTATTCTTATCATGTGTCTCATGATGGTCTCACCGCCTGAGATTTTATCGTACGGCGGTGGTGCCATTTTTCACGCAGTCGGTCAAAAAACAGATACACAACAGGCGTGGTATATAATGTAAGAAGCTGGCTCATCACCAGACCTCCGACAATGGTAATACCCAGTGGCTGACGCAGTTCAGCCCCATCACCGCTATTCAGAACCAAAGGTAAGGCGCCGAACAATGCAGAAAGGGTAGTCATCATAATTGGCCTGAAGCGCAATAAACTGGCCTGAAGTATCGCTTCTTGTGCACTTAATTTTCCACTCTTCTGCGCTTCAAGGGCAAAATCCACCATAATGATGGCATTTTTCTTCACAATGCCAATTAGTAGCATGATCCCAATCATGGCGATCAGACTAAATGGTGTATTGAACAGCTCTAGTGCAAGTAAAGCACCCACTCCCGCAGAAGGCAGAGTGGAAAGGATTGTCAGAGGATGGATATAACTCTCATAGAGCACCCCTAAAACCAGATAAACGGTCACAATAGCCGCCAGGATCACCCACAATTGTGAGCTCTGAGTTTTCTGAAAATCCTGGGCTGTGCCTGCGAAAGAGCTGCGTACTGCAGAAGGGACACTCAACTCTGTCATTGTTCTTTCTATCGCACTGATCGCATCCGACAGTGTATAGTTTTTCGCGACATTGAAAGCGATAGTCGAGGAGGCTGACAGCCCCTGATGGTAAACACCCAATGGTGCATTCGCAGGTTGCCAGCGGGCAAAATAGGAAAGTGGAATACGTTCACCTTTGGCATTGATCACAAACATTTTTTCTAATGAGCTGGCATCTTGTGTATATTCAGGTGCGACTTCCATGACCACTTTGTATTGATTCCGGGGCAGATAAATTGTGGAAATAGACTGCTGCCCGAAAGCATTGCTAAGCAAAGCATTAGCTTCATTGACACTAATGCCCAAACGAGCCATCAGATCACGATCATAGATAATGGCTATTTCTGAGCCTTTACCTTCATAATCTGAATTAACATCAGTCAATTGAGGCAATTTCGTCAATGCCTTGCGAATAACAGGTTCCCATTTGCGCAGTTCACCAAGATCATCGGACAGCAACGTAAACTGATAAATTGATTTAGCACCGCCGCGTCCACCCGATCTGAGATCCTGAACGGGGATCAAATACAGTTGGGCACCCGCTTCATTCGAGAGTTTCCCTTTTAAACGGGTCATCACTTGTTCAATACTTTCAGTACGCTCTCTCAGTGGCTTTAGTGCTATCAACATAACTCCTGAGCGGCTCTCAGTAAATCCTGATACATTTTCGACCGTTGGATCGGCATCAATGACCTGCATAAAATGTTTCATCTTGTCGCGCATGGCCTGGAATGAACTGTTTTCATCGGCAACGACGAATCCCAAGAGTCGTCCGGTATCTTGCTGAGGAAAAAAGGTTTTCGGGATGTTGATATAGAGCCAAACATTCAGCACAACGATACCAACTAATGTTAGCAGTACCCAACGGGTATGATTGAGTACCCATTTCAGAGAACGCCCATAGCCCTGCTGAATTTTCAACAGTACCTTGCTAAAACCTCTAATACGTTTTTGCGATTTTTTCGGTGATGATTTGAGCAGACGTGCGCACATCATCGGGGTTAAGGTAAGAGAAATCAGTAGTGAAATTCCGATAGCTGTCGCGAGTGTCACGGCAAAGTCGCGGAACAGCCTGCCGAGTAATTCATCAATCAATACAAGCGGAATAAAAACTGCAACGAGTGAAACACTCATGGCAAGAACCGTGAATCCAACCTCTCTGACACCCTTTAGTGCGGCTTGGGCAGGCTTCAATCCAGCTTCCAGATGGCGGGAAATATTTTCCAGTACCACAATGGCATCATCGACAACAAATCCTGTCGCAATGGTCAATGCCATCAGAGAGAGGTTATTCAGGCTGAAACCACACAAATACATGGCAGTGAATGTACCAATGAGTGATACAGGCACTGCAATTGCGGGAATCAGGGTGGCGCGGCCTGAACGCAAAAACAGAAAAACCACCAGAATCACTAAAGCGACAGCAATGGCGAGTGACTGTTTCACTTCTTGCAGGGAGGCACGAATGGGCGGTGAGCGATCCTGTGCGACGTTAAGCTGAATATTGGCAGGAATAGATTCACGCAGAACAGGCAGTTCAGCACGAATTCGGTCTATGGTTGCAATGATATTGGCTCCCGATTCACGACGAATCATCAGTACGATGGCGGGGTTACCTCCGGACATTCCTGCTGCTCGAATATCTTCGATGGAATCCTTGAGATTAGCAACGTCCTGCAAACGCACAGGAGAACCATTACGATAATGCACAATAATGGAGCGATAACTGTCTGCGCTCTTCAGTTCGTCATTAGTCTGTATTTGCCAGTTCTGTTGTGCTGAATCCACATGTCCTGTTGGACGTTGGGCATTGGCACTGTTGATGGCTTGGCTGACATCATTGAGTGAAACGCCCTGATTGAACAAGGCATTGGGATTCAGTTCAATCCTTACCGCAGGCAGGGAACTGCCTCCGACAGACACATTACTGACGCCTTCTACTTGGGAAAGCTTTTGGGCAAGGTATGTTGAGGCAATATCATACAGTTGCCCTTCACTATAATTAGTTGACGTTAAAGTCAAAACCATGATCGGAGCATCAGAGAGATTCGCCTTATAGTACCTTGGCCGGCTTGGCATACCGGAAGGCAGCAGGCTTTCTGCTGCATTGATCGCCGCTTGGACATCCCGTGCGGCGCCATTGATATCCCGGCTAAGTTCGAATTCCAACGTAATGTTGGTATTGCCTAGCGAACTGTCGGAGGTCATCTCCTTCACGCCAGCAATCTTACCGAGTGAACGTTCCAACGGTGTAGCGACGGAAGATGCCATGGTTTCAGGTGATGCGCCTGGCATGTAAGCACTAACTGAAATGAAGGGGAAGTCCATCTTCGGTAGCGGCGATACAGGCAGCAGAACAAAACTGAGTGCGCCACATAAAGTGATGGCTAAACTCAGTAGCGTCGTGGCAACAGGCCGCTGGATAAATAGGGCGAAAAACTTCACAGCGGCTCCTGATGATTAACCGATGAATGATCTAATTCCCCTTGATTCTGGCTCTGGAGTCTGTTTTGGCGTTTGTTTTTAAAATAGTTCGCTAATCGGTCAAATAACAGATAAATAACAGGAGTGGTAAATAGCGTCAGGATCTGGCTCATGATCAATCCGCCCACCATACAGATACCTAATGGACGGCGTAACTCTGCCCCGATTCCCGTACTGAGCATTAACGGTAATGCTCCCAGCAGCGCAGCCATCGTCGTCATCAGAATGGGTCTGAAACGCAGAAGGCAAGCCTGAAAAATCGCATCATAAGGCGACATGCCTTTTTCACGTTCTGCCGCCAGGGCAAAATCGATCATCATGATGGCGTTTTTCTTCACAATACCGATCAGCAAAATGATCCCGATAATGGCAATAATATCTAACTCATAGCCACCCATCATCAGGGCTAACAATGCCCCTACGCCGGCAGTGGGCAAAGTTGACAGGATCGTAACAGGATGAATAAAACTTTCGTACAGAATACCCAGCACGATATACATGGAGATAACGGCAGCCAAAATCAGCCATAGGGTATTGCCGAGCGCATTCTGGAACGCCAGTGTTGCTCCTTGAAATTGCGTATTGATGTTTTTTGGCATCCCAATCGACCGCTCTGTTTCTTTGACTGCATTAACCGCGGCTTCAAGGGAAGACTCTTGCGCGACATTGAACGAAAAAGTGACAGCAGGAAATTGTTGCAGATGATTGATGGATAAGTACCCTAATTTTTGCTCAACAGTGGCAATTGTACTGAGTGGTACTACCTTGTTATCGGTTCCGATCAGGTGAACATTATTGAGTGCACTTATACCCGCTTCATTTTGTGTATCCTGCTCAAGGATCACCCGATATTGGTTAGCTTGGGTGTAAATCGTTGAAATCAAGCGTTGGCCAAAAGCGTTGTACAGTGCATTATCTATGGCAGTCATGGAAATACCTAATCGACTGGCCATATCACGATTGACATTGATATAAGCCACTAACCCCCGATTTTGCCAGTCAGTACCAACATCCACCAATTCAGGGCGCTGTTTCAGTGCTTCCTGTAGTTTGGGAACCCAAATGTTAAGGTCACTAGAGACAGTCGCCTGCAATGTAAATTGATATTGCGTGCGGGCAACTTGGGTATCAATCATCAAATCCTGTGTCGGTTGTAGATACAGTTTGACGTCAGGTACGTTAGCAACGCGAGCCTGTAGGCGCGGGATGATCTCATCAACTCGGATATCACGCTGATTGAGAGGCTTTAAGGTGATTTGCAGACGCCCGCTATTCAGCGTTGAGTTGCTGCCATCAACACCAATGAACGTTGTCACATTCTCTACATCAGGATCTTGCAGTAGCAGAGCCGTTACCTGCCGCTGTTTATCTGACATGGCATTGAATGAAATAGATTGCGGCGCTTCCAGTGTACCCTGAATCAAACCGTTATCCTGTAATGGGAAAAATCCTTTTGGGATCGTTAAATAGAGCAGGGCGGTGAATGCCAATGTGCTGAATGCAACTCCGAGAGTTATCCAAGGATGATTTAAAACCCGTTTCAGCCATTCGCCATATATTGCAATTATTCGCTCAAAGAAGTGTTCACTAGCCTGTTCAAAGCGGTTATGTTTAATTTCAGCTTCTGCTTTTAGCATCCGTGCGCACATCATTGGTGTTAATGTGAGTGATACCACGGCAGAAATTAAAATGGCGACAGCAAGTGTAATGGCGAATTCTCGGAACAGCCGGCCGACAATATCTCCCATGAACAAAAGTGGGATCAGAACGGCAATTAATGAAAACGTTAAGGAGATGATGGTAAAACCGATTTCTCCTGCTCCTTTCAGGGCAGCAGCCATCGGTTTTTCTCCTCGTTCGATATAGCGGGAGATATTTTCGATCACAACAATTGCATCATCTACAACGAAACCTGCTGCGATGGTTAATGCCATCAACGTGAGGTTATTGACAGAGAAACCACAGAAATACATGACGGCAAATGTGCCAACCAGAGAAAGTGGCACCGCAATGCTTGGAATTAAGGTCGCTGTTGCATTACGTAAAAACAGATAAATCACCATCACGACTAGCGCGATAGCCAGTAACAACTCAAACTGAACATCTTGAACCGACGCACGAATAGTGACAGTCCGATCTGTCAAAATATCCACGTTAACCGATTTGGGCAAGCTGTTGATCAACTCCGGCAGCATGGCACGGATATTGTCCGTGGTATCGATGACATTGGCACCAGGCTGACGTTGAACGTTGATAACAATGGCGGGTTTCTCATTTGCCCAAGCGCCTAATTTGGTATTTTCCGCTCCTCGTTCAATAGTCGCGACATCACGCAGACGAATAGGAGCACCATTTTTATAGGCCACGATCAAATTGCGGTATTCGTCGATGGATTTCATTTGATCGTTGGTGGTTAACGTCACTGAGCGAGTCGGGCCATCAAAACTGCCTTTTGCTGAACTCACATTCGCATTCATTATTGTGGTACGAATGGCTTCGCTGTTTAATCCCTGTGCGGCGATGGCCTGTGCATTAAACTTCACGCGCACAGCCGGACGCTGCCCACCAGCCAGTGTCACCAAGCCAACTCCTCCGACTTGAGAAATACGCTGGGCAATACGGGTCTCCACCATATCTTGTATCTGAGTCATCGGCAGGGCATCAGAAGTGACGGCCAACGTCAAGATAGGAGGATCAGCCGGATTGACCTTGCTGTAAATTGGCGGATAAGGCAGGTCATGGGGTAATAGATTCGTCGCTGCATTAATCGCTGCCTGTACATCCTGCTCCGCGACATCTAATGGCAACGAGAGCTGGAACACTAGTGTTATAACGGAGGCGCCCCCAGAACTTTGTGACGTCATCTGTTTCAGGCCGGACATCTTCCCGAATTGACGTTCTAGCGGGGCGGTTACGACAGACGTCATGATATCGGGACTCGCTCCGGGGTAGAGAGTCACCACCTGAATAGTAGGGTAATCCACTTGAGGTAAAGCGGAAACTGGCAGCATCCGGTAGCCGATGATCCCTGCCAGTAGTATTGCCATCATAAACAGCGTGGTAGCAACAGGACGTAGAATAAACAGGCGAGATGGGCCACCGCCAGTCATTGGAGAATCAGAATGCATTAAGTATTCTCCACCTTACTGTTTGATGGCTTTGACTTATCAGTCTTATCGTGAGTATTGGCAGATTCTGATTTCAGTGGTTTGACAATATTGACGCCAGTACCTTCGGTTAATTGGTCAGTACCATCCGTAACGACTCGATCACCTGTTGCCAGACCTTTGCTGATGACCACCAACTGAGCATTTTGTAATCCGATTGTGACTTTATGTTTGTTAACTTTGTTTTCTTTATTCACCTTCCAGACATAATGCCCCTCATTACTCATCTGTAATGCGGCATTCGGGATAACGATGGCATTTTCCAGTGTGTTAACCTTAATCTGAATATTGACAAATTGATTGGGAAACAGCGCGTTGTTTTGGTTATCGAATCGTGCCTTCATCTTAATTGTGCCAGTAGCAACATCAATCAGGTTATCGATACTGAGTAATTTACCTTGTGCCAATTGCTGTTGGTTATTGCGATCCCAAGCGGTGACGACAACATCCTTATTGTTTTTCTGTGCTTTCAATACCGCGCTGATATCGTTTTCCGGCAGGGCAAACAACACATCAATCGGATCGACCTGAGTGATGATCACGAGTGGAGTTCCTCCACCGGCAGATATGTAATTGCCAACATCAATCTTTTTCAGACCAACACGGCCGGAAATAGGGGCTGTAATCCGGCTGTAAGTCAATTGCAGTTTCGCGTCATCAATACCTGACTGATCGGCTTTCAGGAGAGCTTCATACTGGCGCACTGTAGAAATCTGCTTATCTAGATCCTGTCGGGAGATTGATTTGTTTTTTGCTAATTGCTGATAACGGACTAAATCCTGTCGGGCATTGGCTAGTGTTGCCTGATCTTTGGCATATTGCCCTTGTACTTTTGCCAGTTGGATTCGAAAGGAACGGGGATCAATTTCTGCTAATAAATCGCCTTGCTTGACGAACTGACCCTCATCAAAATGCAAGGCGGTTAATTGGCCAGCAACAAGGCTGGTGACAGTCACGGTACTGGCCGCCTGAACAGTACCTAGTCCTCCTAAATAATGGGGTACGGCCTGTATTTTGGCTGTTGCTACTTGCACAGGCGGTTGTGGAGAATGCCTTAAATTTTGCGGAGATTTTGATGCCTGAGCCGATTTTTCTTCTGATATTGTGGGCGTTTTGAAATAGTTCCACGTAAAATAAGCGGCTGCGATGACAACGGCTAGTACCGCAAATCGGAAAAAATAAGTACGACGTTTATTCTTCATGTGCTCGACATTCTCTCAGTATTGTTGCGGTGACCCGTCACGCAGCATCTTATGCTAAATCGGTTTAATAAACATATATTATTAGTGTAACCAAAGGGAAATAGTCAATGGTGGAGAAAATATGGAAGTTATGGCAATTATTGAATTATCACCAAACTATCCGCACAGTATTACTCATGCGGAAGTGCAGCCGGAAGAAATTGTTTCTATTAAATATAAAGACATTATTTGCCGTCACCATATGGCAGGGACACCTGGATATAGTGTTTGGGACGAAAGGGTTTATTAATAGTTTGAGAAAAAACGCCGATATCATTTATAAATCGGCGTTTCTCCCATAAAGCTCAAACCAAAAACAGCGTTGCCAATCCCAAAAAGATAAAGAATCCGCCAGTATCGGTTATTGCGGTGATCATCACACTGGAACCAATGGCCGGATCTCGCCCCAGTTTCATCATAATAAATGGAATCAATACGCCCATCAGCGCTGCCATCAGCAGATTTAATATCATTGCCATTGTCATCACGCCGCCCATCGCAAGATCGCCATAGAGTAGATAGGTGACAACGCCCATGATTCCACCCCAGATAACGCCGTTAATCAGAGCAACACCGAACTCCCTCAATAACAGATAAGAAAAACTGCCGGATTGGATTTGGTGGAGTGCCAACGCCCGGACGATCATGGTAATGGTCTGGTTGCCCGTGTTACCTCCGATACCCGCCACAATGGGCATTAATGTCGCAAGGGCAACCAGTTGGGAAATGGTATGTTCAAACAAGCCAATCACCCGCGAAGCAACAAAAGCGGTACACAAGTTAATGGCGAGCCATGTCCAGCGGGTTTTTACTGCCTGCCCAACAGGGGCGAAGACATCTTCTTCACGGCTTAATCCCCCCATGCGTCGGATATTGGTGTCTGTTTCTTCACTTAAGGTATCAACGATATCCTCAACGGTCAGACGCCCCATCAGGCGCCCGTTATTATCCACCACGGCAGCGGAAATTAAATCGTAACGTTCGAACGCACTGGCGGCATCTTCGCCTTTTTGCTCTGGTAAGAAGGTGACAGTATCTGTATTCATCACTTCTGCAACCAACTTGTCCGGTGTATTGGTTAACAGAGTTGTGAGTGGGAGTTCCCCCTGAAGGCGGTTTTTGCGGTCAATAACAAAAATTTTATCCGTTGCGTCGGGAATGGAGCCTCTGGAACGCAGGAAACGTTGTACTGTACTGAGTGTGATGTTGCCTCGCACTGTCACAAACTCAAAATCCATCATCTGGCCGATGCTGTCTTTATGGTACTGCAATACTTCGCGAATACGGTTGCGTTGACTCGGTTCCAGATAAGTCAGTAAACGGCGCGTAGTATCACGGGGCAGATATTCCGCAATATAAGCCTGTTCATCAACATGCAGCGTGCCGATGGCTTTCAACAGTTCAAGGTCAGACATATCCTTGATCAAATTGTCCCAGACCGGAATGGAGGCTTCCACCAGAACCTCACCGCGCTGGTTATTATCGATGAGTCGCCATAAAGCAAGACGTTCATCGTAGGGCAGGGCCTCCAGAATATCTGCAATGTCGGCAGCGTGCAGATCGGTCAGCTGCGCACTGACTTCCTCAATTTTCTCCAGTAACTGCTCGTCGCTGATTGTTGAATGTTCATCAGCCTGACCCAATAACGTATCAACGAATAATTTATCGTTAATAAAAAGAGACAGCAGACGTTGGCGAACAACTGCCAGTTTTTGGGAATGTTGACTGGCAACAGTTGAATTACCAGATTTAAAGGCCGGTTGTAGCATGGTGTACCTTTGGTGCAAAAATAGTGCAAAAAAAACAGGGCGATCCCATTATCTAACGATAATATAATCTGAAAAATGGCTTTTAGGGCTAATATGACGACTATTTTGTTTTAATATTCCCAATATGCTCCATCGAATGTTGTTGCTTTTGCCGGTGATGTTCCAATGCTGCGATGGATGAATAGATAAAGCGCCCAAATAAAATCAGAAAACTGATCAGCAGAATTAATTTTGTAATCTGAACGGTATTCTTTTTCTTCTTCATAGGGTGATATCGTTACGTCGATTCCTCTTTGATATGCAAGTACCAGCCAATCACGTCACTCCAGTAAGCCTGCTCTTTTTCCAAATCGAGTTGCATCAGGGCATTTTGGGTTAAATAGTTTTGTGGCAGGTAGAGCGTCCAGTGACCATGAGAGGTGTCCAGCCTAAGCGATTCGGGTGTGGTGGTGGATTGGCGCTGGTTGTTGAGCAATGTTGCCAACCGTAATATCTGGAGCATCGGAAGATATTGTTTTTTCTTGAACAGGTAAAAGCGGGGATGCTCATGCACTTTAACTGCCTTGCGATGATAGCGTACCAATGTTGCCAGCAATGATTGCTGTTCTTGGTTAAAGCCCGGCAGATCGGTGTGTTGCAGGATGTAGGCGGAATGCCGCTGTAGCCCACTCAGGTTGATGCTTAAACCGACTTCATGCAGTATTGCCGCCCAAAGCAGAATTGATTCCAGTTGTGGTTGGAGCCGTTTCGGATTCTGTGCCGCCCATTGATCATAAAGTGTCTTGGCAGTACTCCAAACGCGATCGGCTTGTTCTCTATCGATATTATAATGGTCAGCAAGGCTTTTGGCGGTTCTTTGGCGAATATCCTGATGACGGAAACGATCTTCCATCTCGTAAAGTACGCCTTCACGCAGTGCCCCGTCAGACAAGCGCAGTTCTTTAATATGCAGGACATCGAATACGCCACACAGGATAGCTAGGCCGGGAACAAAGGTTTGTTTGCGGTCTTCGGATAAACCGGGTAGATCCAGTGACTTGAAATTCTTGTATTTCAGAACCCGTTTTACCAGCATATTGAGACGCTCAGGTGTCATCAGACCATCTTTTTCGCCTAAACCGACGAGTAATTCATGTACTGCTTTGATGGTTCCTGATGCTCCTAAGGCAAAATCCCAGCCTTTCATCCGGAATTGCCAAACAAGGTTTTCTAACTTTTGTGCGGCCTGAAGCCGTGCCCTACGGAAATTTTGTTCGTTTATTATGTTGTCAGGAAAGAATTGACGAGAAAAACTCACACAGCCCATGCGACGGCTTTCAATTAACAGCGGTTCGAAATCTTCACCAATCACCAGTTCTGTAGAACCTCCACCGATATCGATCACCAGCTTGCGGCCTTTTTCCGGCTGAGTATGTTCAACACCCATGAAGATCAGGCGGGCTTCTTCATGACCGGAAATGATTTCAATGGGGTAGGGGATGACTTCTTTCGCCCGTTTTAGAAACTCTTGTGCGTTGGTGGCT
Source organism: Xenorhabdus aichiensis (assembly GCF_028598775.1). Lineage (NCBI taxonomy): Bacteria > Pseudomonadati > Pseudomonadota > Gammaproteobacteria > Enterobacterales > Morganellaceae > Xenorhabdus > Xenorhabdus aichiensis. The sequence continues at coordinate 31,459 of NZ_JAQRFO010000018.1, read as the reverse complement.
TCACGCAGGCTGTGAGTACCTACGAGACAGACATTATTGGCGGAAAAACCCTGCAACCGTTCTGCAAACAGAGAAAGGCAGGCAAGGCCACGATTGATAGCTTCTTCACTTAATTCATTTTTACTGTTGAGGCCATCAGCGAGGTGAACCCGTTTCTTTAAACGCCCGATCACCTGTAGTGCGCCATTCACAATACGGGCGATCACCATGTGAAAGCTATTAGAGCCCAGATCAATGGTGGCAATTTCCATGGGTTTGGGCGTTGGCTTGTCGTGTTTCAACGGCATAGATCAGGCTCTTGGCTCAGGTTGTTCCAATGTCTTCAGGTAATCATAGACGGCAATTTGTGCGCGAATTTTACGCTTATTTCCGCGTGGAACATAGCGATTGCTTAACTCTTTATCGATATAGCGAGCCTTAACTGTATCACTGAACTGTAATTCCAGAATATCCAAAACCCGTTGTTTTAATTGAGGATCGAGCAGACAAACTGCGACCTCAATGCGATAATCGATATTGCGGGTCATCCAGTCAGCCGAAGAAAGGAAAACCTTCTCATCCCCTTTGTTAGTGAAAACATAAACTCGATCGTGTTCAAGGAAGCGATCCACAATGCTGGTGACTTGTATATTTTCACTGAAACCCGCCTGATTTGGCACTAGAGAGCACATTCCCCGTATCAGAAGACGCACTTTGACACCCGCTTCTGAGGCATCATACAAGCGATCCACCAATTCCTTGTCCACAAGATTGTTGATTTTCAGAGTGATGCCCGCCGCTTCGCCTGCTTTGGCATTTTCAATTTCCTGAGTAATCAGTTGGTTGAGCATAGCGCGCGAATTTTGCGGTGATACCATCAGATTCTCAAACGTGACTGGGCGATAAGGATTTTCAATAAAGTTAAATACACGGCGAACTTCGTTGGTGACTTCCGGCTTGGCAGTCAGCAAGGAATAATCAGTGTATGAACGAGCCGTTTTTTCATTGAAATTCCCGGTTCCAATATGGGCATAACGGACAATTTCATCCCCTTCAAGACGCGAGATAACAAATAACTTGGCGTGAATTTTCAGGCCCGGTGCGGAGAAAATAACGTGTACACCTGCTTCAGTCAGTCGCTTCGCCCAGTGGATATTGGCTTCTTCATCAAAACGGGCTTGTAATTCAACCACCACAGTCACTTTTTTGCCGTTGTGGGCGGCATGGATCACTGAATCAATAATGCGTGAATCTTTTGCCACGCGATAAATATTGATCTTGATAGACAACACGCTAGGGTCGAACGATGCCTGACGCAGCAATTCCAGCACATGCTCGAAGGTGTGATAAGGATAATAGAGCAGAACATCCTGCTCACGGATGGCATCAAAACCGTTACGAAAATGCTCAAACCAAGTATGGCGTAGCCGTGGCATCGGTTTGTTCAGCAGATTTCGGTTTCCTTCATTGGGAAATTTGATGAAGTCTTTGAAATTGTGATAGCGGCCACCAGCAATCACAGAGTCATCATTGGATAGCCCCAGTTTACTGCGCAGTAGATCCACCATTTCATCAGGCATATCGCGCTGATAAACAAACCGGACAGGCTCGGCGGTCAACCGCTGTTTCAGGGTTGAAGACATCAGTTCCAACAGACTGGATTCCATCTCTGTTGCCAGATCATATTCGGAATCACGGGTCATTTTCATCGAATAAACATTCAGCGTATCGTAATCGAAAAAACCTTTGAAAATTTCGTCCAACGTATAGCGCAGAATATTATCAAGCAAGATCATCGATTTGCGTCTGCGTGGCATTTCTGGAGGCAAATTGACGAAACGGGGTACTTTGTCTGAGGGAATTTCCAGCAAGGCATATTTGGTCTCTTGCCCCCGAATAATTTCAACGGCCAGATAGGTGTAATCATCTTTCAAAAACTCAACCAGATTGGTTTCTGGATTGATGACGATAGGTGTAATGTGTGGGCGTAAATGCTGGCGGAAATATTGCCGCAACCAAATTTGCTGATTGGGAGATATTTGTCGCTCATTAATCAGGAAAATCTGATTCCTAGCCATTTCCAGCAGTAAATCGTTATAGAGCTCATCGAACTCTTGATCGATTTTTACGACTTTGGCCTGAATTTTTTTCAATAATTGGCGGCCGCTAGTGGCAGAACCCCGCTCTTCACTGATAAGAATTCGCCGTTTTACATCGGCAAAGCGAACTTTATAAAACTCATCCAGATTATTGGAGTAGATCCCTAAAAACCTCATTCTTTCAATAAGTGGATTGCTTTTGTCAGCCGCTTCCTGAAGTACACGTTCATTGAAAGAGAGCCAACTGAGTTCTTTTTCGTTATAGAGGCGGTCGTGGGACATTACTACTCCATTTAGTTTAATGGGCCAGCGAGCTGGTTTGGGATTCACGGGCTTTATTGGCAAAATAGTGGTGTTGGAAAGTACACATCCGAATGGCAGTATGATAAGAGCCGTTTACAAAAAATTCATCGATTAATTCGCCTTCGGTATGGAACCCTAATTTGTTGTATATATGAATCGCTTTTTCATTCTCTTTATCAACAATTAAATAAAGTTTATAGAGATTTAATACACAAAATGCGTATTCCATCGCAAGTTTAGCCGCTTTGGTTGCATAGCCTTGCCCCTGATAGGTTGGTGTAATAATAATCTGGAATTCTGCTCGTCGGTGAATATAATCAATTTCGACCAATTCCACTAATCCGACTTTGGCGTTCATGCTCTCAATGATAAAACGGCGTTCGCTTTGGTCATGGATATGCTTGTCATAGAGATCACATAGTTCGACAAAAGCTTCATAGGGTTCTTCAAACCAATAACGCATGACACTGGCGTTGTTATCGATTTGGTGAGCGAAAGGGAGATCTTCCCGCTCAAGAGGACGTAAATTTACAGGTGGATTTTCAGAACCACTGGACATTGGATACCTCAGTGCTTTTTAAAAACAAGTATTGGTTTAAATTCGGCCCACGCTAACTATGATTCACGGTAAGTAATGTTCAGATAATTAATTATTACCAGATACATAATTATTGCCAGATTAATATTTTATTAGATGAATAAATAGCCGATTTGCTGGGTATATAAAAGAATTTAATCTGAAATGATGACTTACAGCAAAGTATCATCTTAACGCGTCTTACCTTAACACGTTTCGTCTTAACACAATGCTGTAAGTTTGCGGTCTAGCAATATAGATTATTCTGAGGCGTAACCCTGCTGTGGCAGTGCTTTGCCATCCAGTATTGCTATATTATCGCTCATGCTCAGGCGCCCATCTAAGAACCAGCCAATGACCAGCGGATAGATATCATGCTCTTGAGCCTGAACTCTCCCGATAACATCCTCTTCCTGATCTTCCCCAAAAATCGGCACCTTAGCCTGTAAAATAACGGGACCACCGTCAAGCTCTTCGGTAACAAAATGGACGGAAGTGCCATGTTCTTGATCACCATTCTCAATGGCTTTGCGGTGAGTATGCAGGCCGGGGTATTTGGGCAGCAGAGAAGGATGTATATTGAGCATGCGCCCACGGTAGTGCTGCACAAAATCAGGCGATAGTATTCTCATGTAGCCCGCTAAAACCACTAAATCTGGCTGATATTGATCAATGGCTGTGAGCAGGGCGCAATCATAAGCAGTGCGATCTGGGAACGCTTGCGGATTGAGGAAATGGGCGGGAATATCTGCTTGTTCTGCACGTTGCAGGCCATAGGCATTGGCGTTATTACTGAATACCGCACAGATATGCCCATTAATCCGGTTTTGCTGGCTGGCGTCTATAATGGATTGAAGATTGCTGCCATTACCGGAAACCAAGACGACAATTTTTTTCATGGTTTTCATTCGCTGATGATAACTTGTTGCTCGTTGGTGTTCAGTTCAGTATTGGTGTCAAATTCGGTAATAGTACCAATCTGCCAAGCGTTTTCACCTGCCGCGTTCAGCCATTCAACCGCTTGTTCTACCTGAGATTGTGGCAGAGCGATGATCATGCCTACTCCGCAGTTAAATGTGCGATACATCTCGTGATTGCTGACATTGCCTGCCTGCTGCAACCACGTAAAGATAGCTGGCCATTGCCAACTGGAGGCATTGATTCTGGCCTGCATATTTTCCGGTAGAACGCGGGGAATATTTTCCCAGAAGCCGCCGCCAGTCAGATGGGCAATGGCGTGGATCTCGAACTGTTCAATCAGTTCAAGAACAGGCTTGACATAAATTCGGGTTGGGATGAGCAAATGATCTGCCAGCGATTTGCCTTCAAGCTCTGTTGTTTCCGGATTGGTCTGGCTAACGTCAAGGATTTTACGGATCAATGAATAACCATTGGAATGTGGTCCACTGGATGCCAGTGCAATTAGCGCATCACCCACTTGAACTTGGCTGCCATCAATGATCTCTGATTTTTCCACTACGCCGACACAGAAACCTGCCACATCGTAATCTTCGCCATGATACATGCCCGGCATCTCGGCGGTTTCACCACCGACCAGGGCACAGCCAGACTGTTTGCAACCTTCGGCAATACCAGTAATGACACTGGCTGCGGTATCAACATCCAGTTTGCCTGTTGCATAGTAATCAAGGAAGAAAAGTGGTTCGGCTCCCTGAACAACCAGATCATTGACACACATGGCGACCAAATCAACCCCGATGGTATCGTGGCGTTTCAGATCCATAGCCAGACGCAGCTTGGTGCCAACGCCATCTGTACCGGAAACTAAGATAGGTTCACGATATTTCTGTGGCAGCGCACATAGTGCCCCGAAACCGCCTAATCCCCCCATCACTTCAGGGCGACGGGTTTGTTTCACGACACCTTTGATACGATTGACTAAGGTATTGCCAGCATCAATATCGACACCAGCATCTTTATAGCTAAGAGAGGTTTTGTTGGTCACTGCGTAGCCCCCAGGCGGTTGCATTTGAATGAATAAAACAGAACGGCGGCAATTCTAACAGTCTAAGCAAACGTTTGCGATAGCTTTATGCAGGTTTCCTGCCAGACAAAAATAAAAGGAAAAATGCTTATGCTTGATAAAAATCAATGGATTGATAGTGGCTCGGTGTCGAAAAGGAGGTATAATCCCGCGATTTTTTTATCTGCCGGCTATATACAGTAGGAGAAATTCATGAAGATCGTTGAAGTTCAACACCCATTAGTTAAACATAAACTCGGCCTGATGCGAGCTCATGATATAAGCACTAAGCGCTTTCGTGAATTGGCCTCAGAAGTGGGTAGTCTTCTGACATATGAAGCAACTGCTGATTTAGAAGTAGAAAAAGTGACCATTGAAGGATGGTGTGGTCCGGTAGAGATAGACCAGATTAAAGGGAAGAAAATTACCGTGGTTCCTATCCTGCGTGCCGGTTTGGGTATGATGGATGGCGTATTGGAAAATATTCCAAGTGCTCGGATCAGTGTTGTCGGTGTTTATCGTGACGAAGAAACGTTCGAACCTGTACCTTATTTTCAGAAACTGGTTTCTGATATTAGTGAGCGCATGGCTTTGGTTGTTGATCCGATGCTGGCGACCGGCGGTTCTATGATTGCTACGATTGATCTGCTGAAAAAGGCAGGATGCCCTGTGATTAAGGTATTGGTTTTGGTTGCTGCGCCAGAAGGGGTTGCCGCACTGGCGAAGGCCCATCCTGATGTCGAACTGTATACTGCCTCGATTGACGAATGTCTGAATGAGCATGGATATATTGTTCCTGGCCTGGGGGATGCGGGCGATAAGATATTCGGTACTAAATAACATTTAGCCGGCTGAAAAGCCGGCTTTTTTTGGTTTCTAGCAAGGTAACATAGAGGATATAAATAATGACCCGCCGTACTATTGGGGTAGACGAAAGGCCATCACTGATACAGACCATTCCCTTGAGTTTACAGCACTTGTTTGCCATGTTTGGTGCAACTGTTTTGGTTCCCATCTTATTTAAAGTGAATCCTGCCACCATTCTGCTGTTCAATGGTATTGGAACATTGCTGTATCTATTTATCTGTAAAGGGAAAATTCCGGCTTATTTAGGCTCCAGTTTTGCATTTATTTCGCCGGTACTTTTGTTGTTGCCTCTGGGCTATGAACTGGCTCTGGGTGGGTTTATTGTTTGTGGACTGTTGTTTTGTCTGGTTTCGTTGATTGTCAAAATTGCAGGGCGGGGCTGGATCAATGTGATATTTCCGCCAGCGGCAATGGGGGCAATTGTTGCTGTCATTGGTCTGGAGTTGGCAGGGGTTGCAGCAGATATGGCGGGTTTGCGTCCAGCCGCTGGGGCTGAAGTCAATACGGCTAACCTGACCATATCGATGGTGACGTTAGCCGTGACGATTTTAGGTTCGGTGATGTTCCGGGGCTTTATGGCGATTATTCCAATCTTGATTGGTGTTTTAGCAGGTTATGCGCTGGCGTTTTTTATGGGAGCAGTGGATTTTACACCTGTACTTGAAGCACCGTGGTTTGCATTACCGACGTTCTATACACCGCGTTTTGAATGGTTTGCCATTATGACTATTTTACCTGCGGCGCTGGTCGTGATTGCGGAACATGTTGGTCATCTGGTCATCTGGTCGTCACGGCTAATATTGTGCAGAAGGATTTATTGAAAGATCCCGGTCTGCACCGTTCGATGTTTGCGAATGGTTTTTCAACCATGATTTCGGGTTTTTTTGGTTCGACTCCCAATACAACTTACGGTGAAAACATTGGTGTTATGGCGATTACCCGAGTGTACAGTTCGTGGGTGATTGGTGGAGCAGCGATACTGGCCATTCTGCTTTCTTGTGTTGGCAAACTGGCTGCGGCAATTCAGGTCATTCCTGTCCCGGTTATGGGCGGTGTTTCCTTGTTGCTGTATGGTGTCATTGGCGCATCAGGTATTCGGGTATTGATTGATTCTAAAGTCGATTATAGCAAGGCACAGAACCTGATCCTGACCTCCATTATTTTGATTATTGGTGTCAGTGGGGCGAAGATCCAGATTGGTACAGCAGAATTGAAAGGTATGGCACTGGCAACTGTAGTAGGTATTGGTTTGAGCCTGATTTTCAAATTGATCAGTGTTATCCGCCCAGAGGAGCCTTATATTACTTCTTCTGTGGAATCGATTGACAATGATAAAAAACGTGAAGCTGTAGAATAAGTAAGATTAATTCAATTTATAAGGAAGGGTTTTAAAGAGCAAGCCCTTCTCTTTTTGACTCATAATGAAAGTCTACTATTTAATATATTTTTCCTAACGCTATTTTTACTAATTCACTCTATATCTTGGTTTTTTTCTTTAATTTTCGGCTGAGAGATCAGGAAGACTATATAGAGTCATTTTAATTGATACGTTAATCTCCTAAATAAATTTTAATCAGCGTTAATGTCTATTTATTGATTATTTTTAGTTTAGATTATCTCTAATTATAATTATTAAAATCATGGCGTTAATTATTAATAAAGAATATCATACGATGACACTTGGTTTTATTAATCTATCAATGTTTTTGAATAGCTCGTGTGGCAGTAGCACTCTCCAGATAATAATTCTCTAATTATTTGAATAATAATAAAATATGTCAGTAGTCTTTATCCTGAGCCAGCCATTTTATGGACAATTGATAAAGACGGCTTTGTGATGGAAAAATAGGCTTTGATACTAATCTGGATGTCAATTCTAATTCCAATTAGAAAAACAACACTTTGTTATCTACTGTATTGTAAACCTTACCTTTCATGGAAAGGTAGGCGTTGACAATCAATGCCTGTTTTGAACAGCGCATTTATTTCATTTATAGTCACTTTTTGTGGTAGACTTAGCGCTGTTCGTTATCCATTCTGTTTGAGGTGCTTCTGAATACACCGTCGCAGCTTTCATTGCCCCTATATTTGCCCGATGATGAAATATTTGCCAGTTTCTTTGCAGGTGAGAATACTTCCTTATTAGCTGCAATAAAACTGGCCATTAGCCAGTCACACGGCAGTTATATCTATTTTTGGTCCCGCGATGGCGGGGGCAAGAGTCATTTGCTTCATGCATCTTGTGCCGAATTATCCCAACGGGGAGAGGCGGTGGGATATGTACCACTGGATAAACGTGCCTATTTTGTTCCTGAAGTCCTTGATGGAATGGAACATTTATCATTAGTGTGCATTGATAATATTGAATGTATTGCAGGCGATCAAGAATGGGAAATGGCTATCTTCAATCTTTATAACCGGATTGTAGAGATTGGTCGCACCTGCTTATTGATCACCGGGGATCGTCCCCCACGGCAAATTAATCTGACATTACCGGATCTGGCTTCTCGTCTGGATTGGGGGCAAATTTACAAATTGCAGCCACTGTCTGATGATGAAAAGATTCAGGCATTGCAATTGCGGGCGAAATTACGGGGATTTGAATTACCCGAAGATGTAGGGCGTTTTGTGTTGAAACGACTCGATAGGGAAATGCAAACACTGTTTAGAACGTTAGATGAGCTTGACCGTGCTTCTATTGTGGCGCAGCGCAAGCTGACGATACCATTTGTGAAAGATATTCTTGATCTCTGAGCGAACCAGCCAGGAAGGAAACAGGAAAAAAGTGATAGTGAATATGTCCCTATCACTTTTTTGTTTGTATGATTTTTCTGGAAAGTGAGGTGTTAGACAAGAATCTCCTTAACTTGTTCTGGTGGGCGACCTAGACGCGCTTTATCACCGACAACAACAATCGGACGCTCTATCAATATAGGGTGTTTTGCCATCGCTTGGAGTAATGCCGCTTGGGATAATGTGTCATCACCAAGATTGAGATCCTTATAAAGTTCTTCTTTGGTTCGCATTAACTGACGGGCATCTTTGAAACCCAGTTGCTTCAGTAAAACGGTAAGCTGCTCTACCGTTGGTGGGGTGTCGAGATAGTGAATGATTTCTGGTGCAATACCGAGATCTTCAACCAGCTTGAGTGTTTCACGGCTCTTTGAGCAGCGAGGGTTATGATAAAAAATAACCTGTGGCATGTAAAAAATCCTCATTTGTCATATTGGCTATAACGTTGTTGCAATTGGCGCAATTGATCAATACGGGCATCATAGCGAGCCTGATCATCACTATTTAATGTTACCAAGGCACTGGCTTGGCTGAGATAGTTTATAGCCATGTCAAATTTGCCTTGCAATGCCATAGTCTCAGCGTAGGAAACCAGCTCTTTATCACGTTTTCCCTGTTTTTTGGCTAATTCTGTCATTAGTGACCAGCCAGTGGGATCATTAGGATTGTTGAAGGTATAGCGAAATAGCAGTTGTGATGCTTGCGGATAGTGTTTGGCCTGAATATAGGCATTGGCAAGATTGATTTGTAGTACCGGGTTATTTTGATGTTTCTGGAGAGCATGCTGTAAACGGGTAATCGCTTGCTCATACTGTTTTTGTTCAATATCGATATCCGTCATAGCATCGATAAACCAGATGTTATCAGGCTGCTTATCCAGTAATGGAGACAATACTGTTTTGGCTTCAGCATACTTTTGAGCCTGAGACAGAAGGAGAACCCGTCCATAAGAAGCGGCGAGCTGTTCTTTAGCGGTCCCCTGACTATAATTATTCAGAAGTTGTTCAATGTAATTGAGCTGATCTGTAGCGCTGATTGTCAGGATGCGAACACGGGCAAACAGAAAATCTTGAGATTCTGGAACGGTTTTTTTCGGATACTGATTCGCTCTGTTGCGAGCATCGGATAAACGGCTATCGGGTAGTGGATGGGTTAATAACATTTCTGGCGGTTTGGAACTATATCGCGTCTGATCAACCAGAATCTGCATGAAATCAGGCATACCATGAGGGTTAAAACCTGAATTGTTGAGAATCTGCATACCAATGCGATCAGCTTCCTGTTCATTTGACTGGGTAAAGCTGATAATCCCTTGCTGAAAACCACCCAGTGTGCCGCTGAGCGTCGCCATTCCTGCCTGTGGATTGGCCATCATCAACAGTATGGATCCTAATATTCCTGCCCATGCGAATGGCGCTTTGCGCTGCGTATCTTCCATAAAACGAGCCAAGTGGCGTTGTGTTACATGGGAGATTTCATGAGCCATGACAGAAGCCAACTCACTCTCATTGCGGCTATAGCGGAATAAACCGGAATGTAGCACTACGTTACCACCGAAAACAGCGTACGCGTTAATAGCGGGGTTATTGATCAGATAAAATTGAAAAGGCGTTTTTACTGAATCGGCATGATTAACTAGTTTATGGCCTAATTTATTAATGTATTGTTTTAGCAGGGGGTCATCAATTAGCGGCGCTCCAGCACGTATCTGACGTATAAAAAAATCCCCCATTTCTATTTCTTGGTTGATACTGAGAGTCGCCCCCGCACTTGTTCCGATATCGGGTAGTGAATTTTCGGAACTTACAGATAAAGCGGGTGAATTTCCAAATAGTAATAGGCTAATCAATGTCACTATCAGGGATTTCTTGGGTGTTTTTATCATAAAATGATTCTCGTAAAAACAATGTGTCCCAGTGAGTTATTAACTTATGAATGTGTGTATGATAGCAAATCATAACTTAAAACCAGTCCATCGTAATAAATTTAGTAAAAATCATAATTGAGTGTTCGCTGTCGAGGAGTTGTATTTATGCTGGATATGATCATGCGATGGTATCATCGCCGTTTCGCAGATCCGCAGGTTGCTGCACTATCGGTAATTTTGTTGGTTGGGTTTGGCGTCATTTATTTTTTCAATGGCATCCTGGCTCCTGTTCTTGCCGCAATTGTGCTGGCTTATCTACTGGAATGGCCTACAGTAAAACTGGAAAAACTGGGTTGTAGCCGAACTCTTTCAGTGACCATTGTATTGACAATTTTTATGGGGATAAGTGCGCTGGTTATCCTGATCGTCGCTCCCACTGTCTGGCAACAGGGATTAAATCTGTTTTCTGACTTACCCAATATGTTCAATCGCTTTAATGAATATGCACATACTTTAACCTCCCGTTATCCTGCTTTGGTCGATGCCGGTATCATTGAAATGATTGCCGATAATCTGCGTACTAAGCTTCCTCTGGCCGGTGAGTCTTTTTTAAAGATTTCAGTGGCGTCCGTGATTGGTTTACTGACGCTCGCGATTTATCTGATCCTAGTTCCTTTGATGGTGTTTTTCCTGCTGAAAGATAAAAGCCAGATGGTTGCAGCATTACAGAGTGTGTTGCCACGTAATCACGGTTTAGCGGGTAAACTATGGCATGAAATGAATCAACAGATCGTCAACTATATTCGTGGAAAAGTCACGGAGATGGTTATTCTGACTATTTGTACTTATGCGGTGTTTGCTTTCTGTGGATTACGTTATTCTCTGCTGCTTGCGGTATTTGTTGGTTTGTCTGTACTCATCCCTTATATCGGCACGGTGATTGTCACAATTCCTGTCATTATTGTGGCGCTGTTTCAATGGGGGCTTGGTGCTGATTTCTGGACACTGTTTATTGCCTATCTGGTTGTGCAGGGGCTGGATGGTAATCTCCTTGTACCTATCTTGTTCTCAGAGGCGGTGAACTTACACCCACTCGTGATCATTCTTTCTGTCATTATTTTTGGCGGATTCTGGGGGTTCTGGGGCGTCTTTTTTGCCATTCCACTGGCAACTTTGATCAAGGCGGTTATTCGTGTTTGGCCTGAAGAAAAAATCGTAGGATCAGAATAATAATTGCACTGACATTTCAGGCACGACGTCAACGCAGATAACGAAATTCCCCCTGTCAAACAGGGGGATTGGTCGATGCCGGATTATGATGAATGTTGTTTCAGGTAGTCCAGTACGATTTGGTGATGGTTACTGGTTTTGAATTTATCAAAAACGTGTTCAATATCACCTTTTGGGTCAACTAAGAAACTAATGCGATGGATGCCCTCATAGGTTTTTCCCATAAACTGTTTTACTCCCCAAACACCAAATTGCTCGGCAACTTGATGGTCAACATCAGAAAGAAGTGTGAAATTCAGCATCTCTTTTTCTGCAAAGCGGGATAACTTTTCAGGTGTATCTGTACTGATACCCAACACTTCAACACCGATTTCTTTCAGTTCATTCATCTTGTCACGCAAGCCACAAGCTTGAACAGTGCAGCCTGGCGTCATCGCTTTGGGATAAAAATAAACTAAAACACGCTGACCTTTGAAGTCAGATACGCTAACGGTTTCGCCATCTTGGTCAGGAAGACTGAATTTGGGGGCTTTATCACCAGCTTTCAATCGGCTCATCACGTATTCTCCGTTTAATCGTTTTTATTTAAATGATCCAGTACGCTAATACTGCCTTGTGCATTTAATTCTGTACATAGGCGATAAAAGGATTCTTTGAATATGAGGCCATTATCATCCAGTGGATTATGGCCTGTAATGTGGACTTGCAGACGGGCTGGCCTATTTTCCTCAGCGGGATGGGTTTTTGATGCCAGTTCAGCAATATTGAAATTCTGGGTCGTGAACAGATTGGTAAAACGTTCAACAATACCCGGTGAATCATCCACATCCACTCTGACGGAAATTGTCGAAGGAAATTTTGTCTGGACACCGCACCGAGTCCGTTTCATCACAATAAGCAATTCGAGTTCTGCCCCTTTCTGTGGCAGAGTGGATTCGATCAGAGTAATGGCGTTCCAGCTACCGGATAGCAGCATGATAAAGGTAAACTCTTCGCCAAACATTGCCAGACGGCTGTCTTCAATATTACAGCCGCATGCACTGGCAAGGCGGGTAATGGTATTGACGATGCCGGGGCGATCTGCACCAAGGGCGGTGATCACTAAAAAATGCTGTTCTGATTTTGGCAAAGCGATTTTCCTTTCTACGGTAGATGTTTGCTGTATATGTCGTCATTAAACATAAAAAATGATCAGGAGAAGGTCAATCGTATTTGTGAAGGGAAGTGCGATTATAATCTCTGTTTAATCGACTACACTTGATATTAACAAAATTCATTGAAATCGTGCGCTTAAAGAGTTTTCTTCTGTATGACAAGAAAGTACCATGAACTTCTCATCCGCAGTTTAAGGTTTAGTTAAGGGGAAATGGCAATGGTGAGTGGTAACTCTGGTTTTACGGGCAGTATGGTTGCAATGGTAACGCCAATGAATTCAATCGGTCAGATTGATAAAACCAGTTTGAAAAAATTAATTGATTATCATGTCGCCAGTGGTACATCTTCAATTGTTTCTGTTGGGACAACGGGTGAATGTGCAACACTCAGCCAAGATGAGCATGTGGATGTCGTACTGACAACACTGGAATTGGCCGATGGCCGTATTCCGGTGATTGCCGGAACAGGGGCAAATGCGACGGCAGAAGCCATTTCGCTGACTCGTCGTTTTGAAAATACGGGTATTGCTGGTTGCCTGTCTGTGACACCTTATTATAATAGACCATCACAGGAAGGTTTATATCAGCATTATAAAGCGATAGCTGACAATACTGACTTACCGCAAATTCTGTATAATGTACCCTCTCGGACCGCATGTGATTTACTGCCATCGACTGTTGCCCGTCTGGCAAAACTGGAAAATATTGTTGCGATTAAGGAAGCGACTGGGAACTTAAGTCGTGTCAGTCAGATCCAAGAATTGGTTAATGATGAAAATTTCATTTTGCTGAGTGGTGATGATGCAAGTTTTCTCGATTTTGTGCAGCTTGGTGGAAAAGGGGTTATTTCTGTGACGGCGAATGTAGCGGCTGCGGAGATGGCACAAATATACGAACTGGCTCAGAAGGGTGAATTTGTGAAGGCGCGTAGCCTGAACAACCGACTGATGGAATTGCATCATCAATTATTTGTTGAACCTAGCCCGACGCCAGCCAAGTGGGCCTGTCGTAAACTGGGATTGATTGCCGATGACACGCTGCGCCTGCCAATGATTCCGTTGACGCAGGCAGGACAAGTTTCGGTTAATAATGCCTTGAAATTGGCTGGATTACTGTAAAAATTAGGGAATTTTAATGGCAACATTATTGCAAAAATCGAAGGTCATGAAGGTTGCTGGCCTGTCATTAGTCGTTTTGCTGGCAGCCTGTTCCAAAGATCAGCACTATAAACGCCAGGTGAGTGGGGATGAGTCTTATCTTGAGACGCCACCGCTGAAAGCATTGAACGTTCCAGCAGGAATGATATTGCCGCCGCAAAATAGTGAATATACTATTTTATCAGCGCCCGAAAAAGGGGCGGTGGGTAAATCCCTTGATATTCGTCCGCCAGTACAGGCGATGCAGTTATTGGCGGGCTCACACATGGGAAATAATGTGCGAGCCGGTAAGTTGTTGATTGAAAATACCCCAGAACACAGCAACCTGTGGTCACAAGTGGTTAGTCTATTGGCGAAGAAGAATTACCAAATTAGCGAAAAAGATGATACCAAGCAAACTCTGGTCACTGATTGGATCTCATGGCCGCGGGCAGATGAAAATATTCCTTATCGTGGACGCTACCGTATTGAAGTGTCTCCACAAGGTTCCCAAATTGCGCTGTCTGTTACAAATGAAACTTTGGAACATGATGGGCAAGTCGTCTCTGATCCGGCAATAATCCAAGATTATGATTTAATCATGCTTAACGAGCTGTCTGATGGTTTAAATCAGCAGCAGGAGTTAGCAAGTTTGAACAGCACGAAGAATACAGGGGCGTTAATAGTAAACAGTGGCAGTGATAATACAGCTTTGCCACAAATCATTGTCCGTGCGCCATACACTGTGGTTTGGAACCGATTGCCGCATACGCTGGAAAGTATAGGCATGCGTGTCACTGATCGTTCGCGTGCGACGGGAATGATAGAGGTGACTTATAAAGAGCTGAGTTCTTCAGGCTGGAAAGAACTAGGCGTCGAGGCTCCTTCCATCAGCGAAGGAAATTACAAGTTACAGGTGGGCGATTTGGATAACCGAAGCAGCCTGCAATTTATCAAAGAGAAAGGCCAGCCGCTGACTCAGGCTGAAAATGATCAAATGATGGCTGTATTTAAGGCAGCATTCAGCAGAACCACAGACAAGTAATACATAAAGGGGCCTAGGCCCCTTTATATTTTGGGTGAAATTTTTTCGTTTAATTTTTTGTTTAAAGATGTCACATCTCTGGAGTGTAAGATGCAGAAAAAAGCTGAGTTGTATCGTGGAAAGGCAAAAACAGTGTATTCCACTGATAATCCTGACCTGCTTGTGCTGGAATTCCGTAATGATACATCAGCCTTGGATGGTGAACGCATCGAACAGTTTGATCGCAAAGGTATGGTGAATAATAAATTCAACCATTTCATTATGAACAAACTGGAAGAGGCGGGTATTCCGACGCAAATGGAACGGCTGCTGTCAGATAACGAATGCCTGGTGAAAAAACTGGATATGGTGCCGGTTGAGTGTGTTATCCGCAACCGTGCTGCGGGTTCTCTTGTGAAGCGCCTTGGTGTGGAAGAAGGAATGGTATTGAATCCTCCCCTGTTTGATCTGTTTTTGAAAAATGATGCTAAGCATGATCCGATGGTCAATGAATCCTACTGTGAAACATTCGGCTGGGTTAGCAAGGCGCATCTGGCTGAGATGAAACGACTGAGTTACAAAGCCAACGAAGTATTGAGCAAATTGTTCAATGATGCCGGTTTGATTCTGGTGGATTTCAAATTAGAGTTTGGTTTATTCAACGGCAACGTCGTATTGGGGGATGAGTTTTCGCCGGACGGTAGCCGACTGTGGGATCAACAGACCTTGGATAAAATGGATAAAGACCGTTTTCGCCAGAGTCTTGGTGGCTTGATTGAAGCGTATGAGGAAGTAGCACGTCGAATCGGTGTTATTTTGGACTAGTGACGCAAACGATTACTTAAGCTGATAACCAGAGATATCCTACGATAAAAATCGTGGGGTATCTTTGTTTGGGATAAAGGGAAGATATTTATTTAATCATTATCAAAAGGAGGGATGGTAATAAGTAGTATGCAGGATAGCCAATAGATTGGCTACCCGGATCATAACTCTTATTTATTACAGCACATTAAAACAGATATTTTGTCTGTTTTTCCCAACCATTTCGTTCCATGCAGCTGTTATATAAGTGATTTCTAGAACTTTCGTTAACATCCATAACATAACTCTCGGTCGTAGGAACACTCTGATCGAAATAACAGTCTCTGTCAGATTTATCAGCTTTGTCAGATTTACAACAGGCAGGACAGTAATGTTTTACGGTTTTGATTGAAGACCGTTGGGCAACTTCGTTTCTCACAGGGAACTGCTGGAGTGCTTCTATATTGCACTCTGCGTTCGCTTCATTAAAAGGGGTGTAGTGACTTCCTACCGGCACCCATTGAGTGGTGCAACCAGTTAATGCCACACTGAACATGATTGAGAAGAGTGTTTTTTTCATATCTTTCATACAAATACATCCCGTTTGCAAGGCTTTCCTTACAATCTTTCCGCATTTTCCCTGTTAAAAGTTTTAATGTGTTTTTGTCTCGTATGGTTAATGTAGCTTGATGCTGAACCAACAAATATATCATCACAATCTATGATATTTCAGACACTTAGGTAAGTGAATTAATTTGATTGTCACTAATTATTATTGATAACCGTTATTATGTAAACCAATAATTCCAAATGCCAGCAATTCTATGATCAGGACTGTAAACATCGGGTTAATGGGAAAGGGTTATCTTAAAGTACTTTCTGAAAGTATTGGATATTCAGGAGAGGGATCCTATTACCGTTACACAATGGTGATTTAGATTAATGTATTAAATGATTATTTAAATTAATAATTAGAGATATTCCTTAATCAAAATAACGGGGTAGCCTTGATGAGAAAAATAGAGTTATCTATTTGCTAAATATAAAAAGGAGTCAGAGTGGCTAATAGATTGATTGACTATCAAAAACATGATTTTTTATTAATTTGAACATATTAAAACAAGTATTTTATTTGTTGTTTCCAACCATTTTGTTTCATATACATCTCATTATAATATTTCCGTTATCAATAAATTATTTAATGTTATTATCAACAATTATTAATAATAATTATGATGTAAACAAAACAACAAACATTCATAATAATATGATTTAAATGATAAATATTAGATAAGCGGGAGAGAGGTTTAGGATAGTCAATTGGTTGATTGATTATCCAAAGTATGATTTTTATTCATTGCAGGCACTCATTGAGAGGTATAGTTAGTTAATAGTAAATTGAATATGATTGAGAATATAAATTTTTTCATAATAAAATGAATAAATGTAACTATAAATTACAGTTATTGTTAAATAATAGGGAAGGGGGAATCTTATGTATTTTTTATTACAGACTATTTTTTCTACTAATGCGGTCATTAATTAGCATTATTTTATTGAATGCAAATAATATGATTAAGATATTAAATTTTAAGTTATTATTCTGCTATGTATTAGATGTGTATTGGTCGGTGTAAAAACCATCAGTTAAAGTTTTTTGCAGGGAACAAAAATTCATGAACTATATTGACCCTACTTTACTTATTTTGTTAGTACTGGCAGGCCTTGGCATTATCAGCCATAACATGACAGTAACGCTTGCCATGTTGTTTTTGCTGATAGTCCGTATTACACCACTGAATCAGTTTTTCCCTTGGGTGGAAAAGTATGGCTTGACGATAGGTATCCTGATTCTCACCATCGGAGTCATGGCACCTATCGCAAGTGGGAAAATTTCTGCGCAGGACATATTCAGTTCATTCCTGAATTGGAAATCGCTACTCGCTATTGCTGTCGGTATTATCGTATCGTGGCTGGGAAGTCGTGGTGTTGCCTTGATGTCGAGTCAGCCTTCTACAGTGGCGGGGTTATTGGTCGGTACTGTATTGGGCGTAGCGTTGTTCAAGGGCGTTCCCGTCGGTCCACTGATTGCGGCGGGTCATGATTGGTAAACCATGACCGTGTTAGATTCGATCTGGAAAAAGTTGCAGGAACAAATGCAGCAGCAAGGGCAGCGCCGCTTGGTGGTTTTAAGTGGTGATACCCAGTGGAGCGAGCAGATTGTCATTCATCTGAAAAAACAGTTTCAGGGGGATTGGGTAACCGTCGCATCTGGAGACGAGGGTGCGATTGAGTCAGCAAAAGCGTCTAGTCTACTTGGGCGCGAATTTATGCATGGGGTTTTTGATGTAACCCGTGGTTTTAATGCCGAAGCGCTGGCGATTCTGGCTGGTACGCTAAAAGCCGGAAGCTGGCTGGTGATGCGTGTACCAACCTGGTCACAATGGCCAGCACAACCAGATGAAGACAGTTTGCGTTGGAACGAGTCGGCTGGCGTGATCTCTACACCTCATTTTATCCAACATATTCAACAGCAAATCCTTGAGCTTCCCAATATCCTGTTATGGCAACAGGGAAAACCCTTTCAGCCAGTGCAATTATCACAAACCGTACCGTGGCAGATGCCTGATGGTAATCCTACTGCCAGCCAGCAGGCTATTCTTGAGCAATTACTACGGGCTTCACAGGGGGTTTGGGTGGTCACTGCGCCCCGAGGACGCGGAAAATCTGCCTTGGCCGGAATGCTCATACAGCAATGGCAGGGGAAGTGTTGGCTATGTGCACCTGCAAAAATCACGACAGAAGTTATTCGACATTATTCCGGGACTTCCGATCCTGAGCAGGATTCTCCTGTTGATAAAACCCCATTCTGGGCGGTAGACAATTTATTGAAATATTGTCGATTGAAAGATAATCGAGAAGGTCACGATATTGATGCTGATTGGCTTCTGATTGACGAAGCTGCGGCGATCCCAACCCCGCAATTAGCCGAATTAATCCGATATTTTCCACGAGTGTTATTAACGACAACGGTGCAGGGCTATGAAGGAACCGGACGTGGATTTTTGCTGAAGTTGTGTGCCACATTGCCTGATTGCCATGTTAGAGAATTGGAAACACCGATGCGCTGGGCTGAAAATGATCCGCTGGAAACATGGTTAGATAGCTCACTGTTATTCGACGACAAACGGTTATTTAACGAAAAATCGTTGCCTGATGAGCCATTGGTTTATTCCGAGCCTGAGAAAAATTTGCACTTTTATCCCATCACTCAAGCAATGTGGTTGCGACAACCTGAATTGCTGCGTCAGTTTTATGGATTGTTGACCAGCGCTCATTACCGCACATCCCCTCTAGATTTGCGCCGTTTGCTGGATGGTAACGGAATGACTTTTCTGGCCGCTATATCTCGTTCCGCTGTGAATAATCAACAATTGATCGGCGCGCTATGGATGGTAAGTGAAGGCGAGTTGCCACAGACATTGGCGCATGAAGTGTGGGCAGGACGTCGCCGTCCAAGGGGAAATCTGGTGGCTCAGTCTCTGGCCGCCCATAGTGGCTTTCCGCAGGCTGCGACGATGCGTTCACAGCGTGTCAGTCGCATTGCTGTGCAGGCACAATATCGCCGTCGTGGCATTGCACAGCGCCTGGTTGCTCAACAGTGTCAAGAAGCTCGTGCGCAAAAGCAGGATTTTCTTTCTGTCAGCTTTGGTTATACCGCTGAACTTTGGTCACTCTGGCAAACATGTGGCTTTCGATTGGTGCGGATGGGAACCCATCTTGAAGCGAGCAGTGGTTGCTATACCGCGATGGCTATTTTGCCACTGAGTGAGCAGGGCAAATGGCTGGCTGAGTCCGCGCAACAGCAATTATGTCGTGATGCATACTGGCTGGAATTATTGATCGGTTTTTCCTTACCCATTGATCATCATAATGATAACCAGCTCAATGATAGCGACTGGCAGGAACTGGCGGGTTTTGCATTCGCTCATCGTCCCCTGTCTGCGTCTTATTTCGCGTTACAGCGGCTATTGTTGGCATATGATCTGGCTTTGCCCGCATTGAGAAAATGTCTTCAACAACAGATAGATATTGAACAGTGCGCACGCGATTTATCCCTGAGCGGGCGTAAGGCGTTGTTGAAACGTTGTCGGGAAGAAACGGAAGGAGCATTGGCAAGCATTGATGAGACACTTGCCAATCAGTGGAAAAATTGGACTATTTCTTGCGGTGTTTCTGAGGACAATCGTCTTCATCGTCCCATTTATCATTAAAATCTCGGTGAGGGGGTAATTTTGGTTTGTTATCTAAAAAGCGCTTCGTATCGACGCGGCTTAACTCTTTTATTGCATTAAAAACAATACCGACGAGTAGTAGCAGAATAACCCACCAATAATCCATCAACCAGTGCATCATGCTCTCCTGGGAATATTATGAAATTAGTGCCTACTGGGATTACGCTTAATCCGGCTCAGCTATCTTGACATACTTTTCAAAAAGAGAGGAGAGGTTGGCGGACAACCAATCAATACCAGCAATATTGTGATCCTGCCAGACATCTAGCAGTACTTGCTCATTGAACAAATTTTCTGCTTCATGGGACAGCGGCCAAAAACTGATATGCCACGGTTCATAGGCTACACCACTGCTATGTCGGTTGAATGGGCGATAAAAATCGTAAATAGACATATTTTCAGTCAGCCAGTCTGATAGTGGTTCAAAATAGCCGCCGTTTTCATATTCCCATGGTTCCAGTAACAATTTCTTACCTTGTGGCAGAAGGAATGGGTCATAAATATCCAGTTCAGTACCCCAGTGATGACGGCTGGCACCCGGCAAAGCAGACCAGCGGAGAATAGCTTCACAAATCTCTCCTTCGGTCATTTTTGTAATATCAAGGGGCTGGCTATTGTCATCCAATACCGGACGTTGCCCCCGAAATTTTTCATTCCAGATAGCTTGCTGGCGCGCGAAATCACGAAATGAACTGGCGGGCTGTAATTTAAAGCCTGCCTTGGCTGCATCTCTTTGCATGGCAAGAAACGCTTTGGTGGCATTGAACTGTAAACGGTGATTACCCGCTAATGTTACCAAGTGATCTGTTGACAAACCTGTCAACATTTCAGGCGTCATCATTTGATTAATTGCTCCATGATACGTTGGTAAATCAGGCTCAATCTCTGTAAATCTGACACGCTGATACACTCATTGACTTTATGGATAGTGGCGTTGATAGGCCCTAATTCCACGACCTGCGCTCCCATTTTGGCAATAAAACGCCCATCCGATGTGCCGCCACTCGTTGATATCTCTGGCTTATATCCGCAACACTGTTCAATGGATTCAACCACGGCATCGACAAGTTCACCTTTGCAGGTCAAGAAAGGCTGGCCGGATAGCCACCAGTCAATATCATATTTCAGATTATGTTTTTTCAGCATATCTTCAACCCGCTGGCGGATCTCGGTATCTGTCAATTCAGTACTGAAACGGAAATTAAATTGAACCCACAATTTACCCGGTATGACGTTATTACTGCCAGTTCCCGCTTGAATATTGGCGATCTGCATACTGGTTGCGGGGAAAAATTCATTGCCATTGTCCCATTGGGTATTGACCAGTTCTTGTAGAAAAGGCAGTGAATGGTGAATAGGGTTATCTGCCAGCTGTGGATAGGCAACATGCCCTTGAATACCGTGGATAGTCAGACTGGCTGTCAGGGAACCCCGACGCCCATTTTTAATTATGTCACCCAGACGTTGCTGGCTGGAAGGTTCTCCTACCAGACAATAATCCAGGCGTTCATGGCGTGACATTAAAGTTTCGACCACCTTGACTGTGCCATTTGTCGCGCTGGCTTCTTCATCTGAAGTAATCAGGAAAGCGAGGCGGCCTGGATGGTCAGGATTAGCTTTAACAAAACGTTCAGCAGCAACAACCATGGCTGCCAGAGAGCCTTTCATATCCGCTGCACCACGGCCATACAGCATGCCATCACGAATAACGGGATCGAAAGGAGGGGTTTGCCATTTAGAAGTATCACCGGCAGGAACCACGTCAGTGTGTCCTGCGAGGGCAAACGTTGTGCCTGTTCCGTGGTAAGCCCAGAAATTCAGAGTATCCCCGAAAGGCATTCGTTCTATTGTAAAACCAGTATTTTGCAGACGTTGAATGAGTATATCCTGACATCCTTGGTCATCAGGGCTGACAGAAGGATGTTTGATTAGCTGCTGGGTAAGTTCAATTACTGGACAAGTCATTATTTGGCCTTTATCTAGTCATGAAAGAAAAACTGTTGATATTGTTCGGCTTTAAATCCGAGTAAATAATTCCCTGTTTCTGACACCAATAGTGGGCGTTTTATGATTGAAGGTTGTTCCAGCATCAATTTTTTGGCAGCTTCTGTATTATTAATAGTTGACTTTTGATCATCAGACAATTTGCGCCAAGTTGTACCGCGAGTATTCAACAGAGGTTCCCAGCCCACTTGTTCAATAAATAACTGTAGCAATTCAGAGGATAGACCATCAACGCGATAGTCATGAAACTGATAGGGGATCTCTTGGTCTTCTAGCCAGCGACGCGCTTTTTTCATGGTATCGCAGTTTTTGATACCGTAGAGAGTGAATGCTTTGTGAGAAGTGGTATCTGACATGATGAGATCCTTAGTTTGGTTTTACACATCCGACATAATGCGGGAAATTTGGCATTTTATCCAGATAACACGGCATCTTTCATGTGCGCCATCTACGTCATTTCTTTAGGATGGATAACAATCTACTCTGCTTATGTTCAAATTTAATTAAACTTGATCAAATTATTCTGCCTGTTGACACTAGTTAATCACGTGAAATAATAAATTATACAAATAACAGTTGTTATTAGTCATATATGAAACTAATTGGTTGGTAATTAATTGACAATCTCGTTAACTCACAATTTCCCCGTTGGCAGACTCAGGGAAATTGTGTTGCATATTGAGGACATTGATCAACCAGATGTCAAATTAACTCTGGTTTTCTATGCCTTAGATAGATGATGG
Organism: Xenorhabdus aichiensis; assembly: GCF_028598775.1. Taxonomy (NCBI): domain Bacteria; kingdom Pseudomonadati; phylum Pseudomonadota; class Gammaproteobacteria; order Enterobacterales; family Morganellaceae; genus Xenorhabdus; species Xenorhabdus aichiensis. The sequence continues at coordinate 8,600 of NZ_JAQRFO010000018.1, read as the reverse complement.
TGGCTTCTAGACGGGAGCGGGATTTAAGTTTTTTCAATAAGTTACGGGTATGAACTTTCACAGTTTCTTCTGAAATAAAAAGAAAGTCAGCGATTTCTTTATTTGTCATGCCTTCTGAGATTTCTTTTAGGACATCTAATTCACGTTTGGTTAATTTTGATAAAGGATCAATATAAAGATGACGGGTGGATAAATATTGATAGACTTTTTCACTGTACACTGCATCGCCATTTGCGGCTTTTTTTATGTTACTCATCAGAGGAGCCAGTTCAATATCTTTTAATAAATAACCATTCGCACCGGCATCAATTGCATCATAAATATCACCGCGATTATCTGAATCTGAGAGTACCAAAACATAGGAATCAAGCCCTTTTCGGCGGAGAGATTTAATCGTATCAATTCCGGAAAGGCCATGGATTTTTAAATCCATCAAAATAATGTCAGGTTTTATCTGGCAGGCGATATTAATGGCATCTTCACCATTGTCTGTTTCAGCAGTCACAATGAGTTCACGTTCCAATTCAATCAACCTTTTTAAACCGTGACGAATGATAGGATGATCATCGACTATCATGACTGAATAATTATGCATGTTCCTTCTCCCATATAGAAATGCAGATTTTTATATTTAATAAAACATAAAAGACAGGACTCTGCTTTATGTTAAATTGCTGTGTAATTTTTATAGAGTATATTGAATCATAGATAATGAGATTCTGAAAATATATCCTGATATAAAAATAAAAATATCGCAAACAGGTTTATCCATTCAGGCGAAATAAAATTCACTGCCATAAGAAAATGCGTTTCCTTAATTGCTAATAATTTTCTAAATAAAATACGCACGATGATTTTATAGATTAAATTTCGTTTTTGTAAACTTATTTTAAAAGTTGTTTTTAGAATGCTTCTTTAATTAATTTAGCGGGTTATTAATGAATTGGAGATAAGAGTACCTCTTAGTGAGTATTATGAGAATAATATTTATCTAGTATTGGTTAACATGAGATCATCTTTTGTCTGTTTTTTATCCTTGATTCCCAAGGATTCTTAACAAAATGTTGCTGACATCATGATTTAACCTTCTGTAACTATTATACTGGGCGGGTTTTCACTTCGATATGACTCGCAAAGGATCAGATGATGGACGAAAAATTAAAACAAAGTGCCCTTGATTTTCATGAATTTCCGCAACCCGGGAAAATCACTGTTACTCCGACCAAGCCATTGACAACACAGCGTGATTTGGCATTGGCATATTCTCCAGGCGTTGCTGCGCCTTGCCTTGAGATAGCAAAAGATCCATTGGCGGCTTATAAATATACTGCACGCGGCAATCTTGTTGCGGTTATCTCCAACGGTACTGCTGTTTTGGGCTTGGGGAATATCGGAGCATTAGCCGGCAAACCCGTTATGGAAGGTAAAGGCGTTCTATTTAAGAAATTCTCTGGCATTGATGTTTTTGATATTGAAGTTGATGAGTCCAATCCTGATAAATTGATTGATATCATTGCTGCATTAGAGCCGACTTTCGGTGGTATTAACCTTGAAGATATCAAGGCACCGGAATGTTTTTATATTGAGCAGAAACTCCGTGAGCGGATGAAAATTCCTGTATTCCATGATGATCAGCACGGCACGGCGATTATCTGTACGGCTGCGGTATTAAATGGGTTGCGCATTGTCAATAAAGATATCGGCAAAGTACGCATGGTGGTATCTGGTGCGGGTGCAGCATCCATTGCCTGTATGAACCTGTTGGTGGCTCTGGGTCTGAAGCGTGAAAATATTACCGTCTGTGACTCGAAGGGTGTTATCTATCGTGGTCGCGAAGAGAATATGGAAAAGACCAAAGCCGATTATGCTATCGAAGATAATGGCTGTCGTACGTTGATGGATGTGATCCCAAATGCCGATATTTTCCTTGGCTGTTCTGGGCCGGGTGTCCTGACACCAGAGATGGTGAAGACGATGGCGAAAGATCCGCTCATCATGGCGTTAGCGAATCCAGAACCGGAAATCTTGCCACCACTGGCAAAAGCGGTGCGCCCTGATGCCATTATCTGTACAGGCCGTTCTGATTTTCCTAACCAAGTTAACAACGTGCTCTGCTTCCCATTCATCTTCCGTGGCGCACTCGATGTCGGGGCGACAACGATTAATGAAGAGATGAAACTCGCCTGTGTTCACGCGATTGCGGATTTGGCACTGGCAGAACAAAGCCAGGAAGTGGCTTCAGCTTATGGCGATCAAGATTTGTTCTTTGGCTCTGAATACATTATTCCGAAGCCATTTGATCCACGCCTGATTGTCAAAATCGCGCCTGCCGTGGCGAAAGCTGCGATGGATTCCGGCGTCGCAACGCGGCCTATCGCTGATTTCGGGGCTTATATTGAGAAGCTCAACGAGTTTGTCTATAAAACCAACCTGTTTATGAAGCCGATTTTCTCTCAGGCGAAAAAAGAGAAAAAGCGTATTGTATTGGCGGAAGGGGAAGATATTCGTGTACTGCATGCCACGCAGGAATTGGTTTCCCTTGGATTGGCATTCCCAGTATTGATTGGTCGCCCAAGCGTCATTGAAATGCGTATTAAGAAGCAAGGTCTGCACATTGAAGTCGGTAAAGATTTTGAAGTAGTGAATAACGAAAATGATCCACGCTTTAAAGAGTATTGGCAGGAATATTACCAACTGATGAAACGCCGTGGGGTTTCTCAGGAGCAGGCTCGCCGTACGGTTATTGGTAATCCGACACTGATCGGTGCAATCATGGTACATCGTGGTGAAGCAGACGGCTTGATTTGTGGTACCGTCGGCAGCTACAGCGAACATTATCAAGTAGTGAAAGATTTCTTTGGCTTCCGTCAGGGGGTACATACCGCAGGTGCGATGAATGCCTTGATGTTGCCGATGGGGAATACTTTTATTGCAGATACTTATGTCAATGAAGATCCTACTCCAGAGGAACTGGCTGAAATTACATTGATGGCTGCCGAAACTGTGCGCCGTTTTGGTATTGAACCTAAAGTTGCCTTGTTATCACGTTCAAGTTTTGGTTCTTCTGATTGTGTTTCCGCACAAAAAATGCGTAAGGTGCTGGAACTGGTGCAGGAAGCGGCTCCGTCACTTGAAATCGACGGGGAAATGCACGGGGATGCGGCACTGGTGGAAAACATTCGTCGTGACATCATGCCGGACAGCCCACTGAAAGGTGCAGCTAATTTGTTGATTATGCCAAATATGGAAGCTGCGCGTATCAGCTATAACCTGCTGCGTGTCACCAGCTCCGATGGTGTAACAGTTGGCCCAGTATTGATGGGCGTGTCGAAGCCAGTGCATATCTTGACGCCGATTGCTTCTGTCCGTCGTATCGTGAACATGGTTGCGTTGGCTGCCGTTGAAGCACAAACCAATCCACTGTAAGTTATCTTTATGACCTGTCCTGATAGCAGTAATCACGTCGGGATGAAGAAATTAGCTACCCTGTTAAGCCTATGCTTGGCAGGGTAGTTTTATTTGTAAATAATTCTCATTATCTATAATATGCGGAAAATTTATATTTTGATAATGAATACCTATGAAAGCATCTACCTGTATAAAATCGACTTTTTTAGCGTGTGCCTTCCTGCTTGGTGGCTGTGTGACACTACAGCCCGATCCTCAAAATGGATCTCAAAAAGTGCTTCAAACCCTTTCCAATGAATTAGTGCAACCCGGCATGTTGCTTGATATGAAAACGGGTAAAGCGATCACTTCCGCTGAACTACTTGAGCAACTGGCTGCTTATCCTAGAGTCATTGTGGGTGAAAAGCATGATAATCCCTACCACCATCAGATCGAGTTATGGCTGGTTCAGCAACTTGGGCAAAAACGCCCCCACGGTTCCGTATTGTTGGAAATGATTAACCCAAACCAACAGGAAAAAGTGAATAAAGTCAAAAGCTGGTTGCAGAGCAATCCGATTGTCAGAGAGGAAAGAATTAAGCAATTATTGGCGTGGCAACAGGGCTGGCCGTGGGAATTGTATGGAGAGCTGGTTACAGAGCTGGTGAAAGCGCCTTATCCGTTGCTGGCGGCGAATTTGGATCGTTCCGAGATCGATCAGGCATATAAAAATCATTCCTCTACGGATAAAACGGCATGGGTTTCTGATGACGTTAAAAAATTAATCGAAGAAACAATTAAAAATTCTCACGGTGCGGACATAGAGGCAAAAAACCTTTCTGCCATGACGATGATTCAACAAATGCGTGATCAGCGGATGGCAGAGCAGTTGGTTAACGCACCATCACCCGCTTTGCTATTTGCGGGAGGATACCACGCGGTAAAAGCGATGGGAGTCCCTCAGCATGTAAAAAAAATAGCGCCAAATGAGCCGATTGCTGTATTTGTTATCGCAGAGCAAGGCGTTTCTCTGAACAGCGAATATGCTGATTTTGTCTGGTTTACCCCCAAAGTAACTAAAGCTATAACCCAATAGTTGTAAATATCATAAGGATGTGATGACACTAATAAATAAAAATAGTTTTCATTTATATATCTAATTGATTATCATTCTCTTAATTTATCATTGATATTATGTGCTATAAGAAATGTTGACGTATACCACGTATCAAACCACTCACGTTGGTCACGTGACAAAATCCTTTCTCGCTGCGATCACTCTTCATGCTTTGTTGGTGGGGTGGTTTATTTATACGCCCACGAGCATCGATATTGAGGAGTTTCTGCCCCCGCCTGCGGTTATGGTGGAGTTGTCATTGCAGACGGAAGCGATACACAAGATACAGAATCAACCTATTGGAATTGAACAACAATTGTCTGTTGCCAGCCAGCAACAGGAAAGTAAGGTTGATGAAGTCAACATGCCAAAATTAGACGTAAATGAGAGTGCTCATATTTTGGTCCATAAACCAAAGAAAAAACAGAAAGAGCAAGAGGTCCCTAAAAAAACACAGCCTGTTAAGCGTGTGAAGGCAAAAGAACAGGAAAGTGAAAAATCCCGCAGTAGTGTTGCACCGACAACCAGTAGTGCGACGGCAGATAACATAGCCTCTCGTACAGCCGCATCTTATGAAAGTAATTCCGATGCCATTGTAGATGCCAGAGCGGTCTGGCAGGCTGAGGTCAGTGGGCATTTAAATCGCTATAAGAAATACCCGCCGGATGCCCAGAGAAGAAATCGGACAGGGCGACCGATGGTAAAATTTACGGTTAATCAGTTGGGTACTGTGATTGATAGTGAATTAATAAAACGTTCGGGGACGAACTCACTCGACCGGGAAGCAAGGCTCGTGTTGGAAAGGGCACAACCCTTACCTTTACCACCTGATGTTATTTTAACCAATGGCAGGGTTACAGTTGAACTGCCGATTGATTTCTATTTATCTCAGTAAAAATACAGGATGAATGGCATGTTACAGCATAAAACGGTATTTTCTCCACAAACAAAAAGGGTAGTGCGCAGCTTTCTACTGAGTGGTAGTTTGCTGTGTAACAGTTTTGCTACTATTGCAATGGAGGAAAATATGGTGCCACCTATGGCCACAAAACAGCCACATAAGATGACGTTTCACGGTGATACCCGCGTTGACAATTATTACTGGCTGCGCGATGACACTCGTCAGGATAAAGACGTTATTGATTACTTGACGGCTGAGAATAAGTATACCGAACAGGTGCTGAAATCAGGCCAGGAATTACGGGAAACACTGTATAACGAAATGGCTGGCAGAATGAGTAAAGAAGACCAGTCAGCTCCTTATACCTATAATGGGTATGTTTATCGTACCGTTTACGAGGCAGGGAAAGATTTCCCGATCTATCAGCGTAAACCTGTCGATAATTCAACCGATTGGCAGGTGATGGTTGATGGTAATGAACGAGCAAAAGGCCATAAGTTTTATCGAGTCAGTGGGTTTGCGGTTACGCGGGACAACAAGCGTATAGCTGTGGCAGAAGATACTCAAGGTCGTCGCAATTATCAGATTTCATTTAAAAATTTAGGTAATGGTGAATGGCAGAACAACGTCATTGAAAATACGTCGGGCAATATTGTGTGGGCAAATGATGGCAATACGCTGTTTTATGTGCGTAGAGACCCACAGACTTTGTTGCCCTATCAATTATTTCGTCATCAATATGGCACGGATATCCAACAGGATAAAAAAATCTATCAGGAAGATGATGACCGCTTTTATCTGGGAATATCAGAAAGCACCTCACTTGACTATATTTTGATCTCAATTGCCAGCAGTACGACCTCGGAATATCGGCTGATTGATGCCAATAATCCTCAATCAGAACCCCAGATTTTCTCCGCTCGTCAGGCTGGGCGTGAATATGATCTCGATCATTTCCGTGGACAATTCTATATCCGTTCCAACCATGAACATCCATTGTTTGGCTTATATCGGGCAGACGCTATTAATAAGCCGTGGGAGACGGTGATTGCGCCCCAGGAAGAGACTGATCTGGAAAATTTTGCCCTGTTCAACAACTGGTTGGTAGTGCAAGAGCGTACCAAAGGATTGTCAACAATTCGCCAGATAGATTGGAAAACTCAGCAGGAAAAACACGTTAAGTTTGATGAACCTGCATATATGGCATCGTTAGACTATAACCCGGAACCTGATACTGATTTACTGCACTATAGCTATTCATCCATGACCACACCGAGTTCGGTATTCCAATGGAATATGCAAACAGGTGAACGTGAATTGCTGAAACAGCAGGAAGTGAAAGGGTTTAATAAAGAGCACTATGAAAGCCAGCGTATTTGGGTAAAAGCCCGAGATGGCGTAGATGTTCCGGTTTCTCTGGTTTACCGTAAGTCTCTGTTTAAGAAAGGGGAAAATCCAATCTTGATTTACGGTTATGGTTCTTATGGTATTAGTATGGACCCTTATTTCAGCTCTCCGCTGCTGAGTTTGCTGGATCGTGGCTTTGTGTATGCCCTAGTGCATGTGCGTGGTGGTGGTGAATTGGGTAAGAACTGGTATCTGCAAGGTAAAGTCGAAAACAAAATGAACAGTTTTCATGATTTTATTGATGCGACCAAAACATTGCTTGCTGATGGGTATGGTGACAGCCAGCGCGTATATGCCGAAGGTGGCAGCGCAGGGGGGTTATTGATGGGAACGGTGATCAATCAGGCTCCGGAGCTATATCGCGGTGTGATTGCAAAAGTGCCTTTTGTGGATGCTGTGACTACAATGCTTGATTCATCCATTCCATTGACGACGGGTGAATATGAAGAGTGGGGCAATCCAAATAACAAAGAGGATTACTTCCGCATTAAGTCCTATAGCCCTTATGATAATGTTAAACATCAGCGTTATCCTCATTTATTGGTTACTACGGGTTTGCATGATTCTCAGGTGCAATATTGGGAACCTGCAAAATGGGTAGCCAAATTAAGGGAAATAAAGCAGGGGGATAGTCTTTTATTATTGGAAACGAATATGGATACCGGGCATGGTGGAAAACCAGGGCGTTTTAATCGCTTGAATGATATTGCCTTTGATTATAGTTTCCTTTTAATGTTGGATGATGCCAAAGTTTATTTTCCACAACTAAAAGACTAATAAAAAATATATTTATAACCCTAGGCGCTGATAATTTATTATCAGTGTCATGGGTATTTTATCGCCAAATTTGCGAAGCAATGTGAGTATTAATCAGTATTATTTTATTTAGGGTGTGATGTTAATGAAAATTGTGGCAAAAATAGCGGGAGCCAGTGTAATACTTATTGGGCTTCAGGGGATAGCTTATGCTGAAAATGCGAGTGACAATAAAAAAGAAAAAGTCATGCGCTTCAGCAGTCTGAAAGTTTCAGGTGCTCAAGATAATAATTCCCCACAGGTTGAAGCAATGGAAAAACCCGGCGCTTATAGTTCTGTCGGTGAAGATAATAAACTGGAATCGATGGACAGCGTCCTGCGAAGCCTGCCGGGGACTTATACCCAGATGGATGTGAGCCAAGGTGCAGTTAGCGTCAATATCCGTGGCTTAAGTGGTTTTGGCCGCGTCAATATGATGGTGGATGGTGTCAGCCAGAGTTTTTATGGTACTGCTCCGAGTGAATTTTCACATGGGCAGCAGCCTTATAACCAGACTGGTGCATTAATTGATCCTAATTTTATTGTTCGTGTTGATGTTGCTCGTGGGCAATCTGACGATTCTGCTTCTGTCAATGCTCTGGTAGGAAGTGCTAATTTTCGTACTCTTGGTGTTGATGATGTAATATTTGATGGTAACAATCTAGGTGTGCGTACTAAATGGACATATGGAAATAATGGCATCGGCAAAAGTGGCATGATGGCGGTTGCAGGAAAAACGCTGGCATTCAGTCCTGATGGTTCTATTGGCGCTATGCTTGCGGTTAGTGGGCACAGCATTGACGCTCATTATAAAAACGCGATGGGCGTCAGCAGCGATGAATTTGGTACACGTGATACATTTAAACAAAAACCAAATTCTCAATTGATGAAATTAAATATTAAACCCAATGAATTTCATGATTTGGAATTAAGTGGGCGTTTTTATCATAATAAATTTAATCAACGTCATATCGACAGTTCAGATTATTATCT
>NZ_JAQRFO010000017.1:0-93018 GCF_028598775.1 Xenorhabdus aichiensis | reverse complement strand
TGAATATTTAAGAGAACTAAAAATGCGTTCAATTCATTATTTAAGAAAAATCCTATTCCATTAGCCTAATATAATAAAATCATTAAATTTACACTCTTTATTTCATGCCTTTATCATTTTTAATATCTCCAATCCTAACAGTTTAAACTACATTGTTATGCTACAGTAAACTAACTGAAACAGGCTCTGTTACAATAATTAATTAAGCATGTAGATAAATAGTTTCAGTTAACTATAAATAATTAACCTACAACAATAACATTTAAATTTATTCGTTAAATCATATCAATAAAATCTGGATTTATTATTTTAAAAAACAATCATGAAATATATTAATAATTAATTAATTCAAATAGATACTTGGATTTAATAAAATACGTTTATTGATTATAATAAATCATTCAGAATTAAATTAGATAATAATAATTATGATGGGTATAATAATAAATATAATAGGATAGATAAATGGCTCATCTGTGTTAATTAAATTCAGATGAACCATTTTCAGTAAATTAGTGCAATTTCAACCGCGGACGAATGACACGATTGATTCCACCAACCAGCATCATCAAACCTGTTTTTATATATCCATGCAGTGCTACCTGATGCATACGATACAACGAGATATAAACCACACGTGCAATACGGCCTTCTACCATCATTGACCCGCGCATCAAGTTACCCATCAGGCTACCAACTGTACTGAACTTAGATAATGAAACCAATGAACCATGATCTTTATAAACATATTCTTTCAATGGCTTTTCATTCAATAAAGCCAGAATATTATCATAGCAACGACTCGCCATTTGGTGAGCAGACTGAGCACGAGGAGGAACAAACCCCCCCTCTTTTTTCGGACATGATGCACAATCACCAATGGCGAAGACATAAGCATCCAACGTCGTCTGCAACGTCGGCTTCACAACCAACTGGTTAATGCGGTTTGTTTCCAGCCCACCAATGTCTTTCATAAAGTCAGGCGCTTTAATTCCCGCTGCCCAAACCATCAGGGAAGCCTTGATCAACTCTCCATCTTTGGTATTCAGGCCATGCTCATCTGCACTGGTCACCATAGTCTTGGTCAACACCTTGACGCCGAGTTTGGTCAATTCCTGATGTGCTGCACTGGAAATCCGTGGAGGCAATGCCGGAAGAATACGCTCACCCGCTTCAACCAAAGTGACATTCAACGCGTCTGAATTCAAACTCTCAAAACCATAGCTATTGAACTGCTTAACGGCATTGTACAGTTCTGCCGAAAGTTCTACGCCAGTTGCCCCACCGCCAACAATCGCGATGTTGACTTTTTCTTCCGCACATTGGTTGGCAGAATATTTCAGAAACAAGTTCAGCATTTCATTATGGAAACGATGTGCCTGCTGTGGATTATCGAGGAAAATGCAGTTTTCCTTTACACCTGCCGTGCCGAAATCATTCGACTGGCTACCCAATGCCATAACAAGAATGTCGTAAGTCAGCTCTCGCTCTGCTACCAGCAGATCATTGCTTTCATCACGGATTTCCGCCAGAGTGATTTTCTTTCCATCACGATCGATATTCGTGAGCGTGCCTAACTGGAAGTTAAAATGATGGTTACTGGCATGAGCTAAATAACTCAATGCATCAACACCATCATCAAGAGAGCCCGTTGCTACTTCATGTAATAATGGTTTCCATAAATGGCTGTTGTTGCGATCCACCAAAGTAATTTCGGCTTTTTGCATACGCCCCAATTTGTGCCCTAAACGCGTTGCCAGCTCTAAACCACCAGCGCCCCCACCAATAATGACAATTCTTGTCTTTGGCGTTGTCATGACTACCCCACTGAAAATACAACTAATGTTATGTAAGGCGCTAAAGCCGTTTCTTTTAATAACGTTCTTAAATAACATCAGATTTTATAAGTTTCATACTGCAAATATCTCCAGAATATCATGGCTGATTAGTTGGTCATACCAAAAATAGTCACGATCAAATTCTTTTGATTAATTAGACATCAGTCACGAAATTTTCGCGCTTATTTTCAATTAATTTGATGTATATCTTATTTATGAACAATAAGAATTTACAATGTTAATGCTGTGTGAACATAAAGTTTGATTTGATAGAAACGGGGTCTCACCGGGAAATAAAAAAAGGAAAAATCGAGAAGAAAAACAAAAAAGGGACGGAATTGCCAACTAGCAAGCCCATCCCAAATTTTATTAAAATAAATATATAAGACAATGATTAAATACAACTTAACCACTGCTCACACAAGCCATTCAATTCTTTATTTGCCTGTTGCCAGCGTTGTGATTTCTTCAACTCTTCCAGACTGTATTGACTGCCCTGATGATATAACCGTGTTACCCTATCAGATTTGACCATCGGCAAATTATCCAGCACGCTGATTGCCCCCTGCAGGTTGTTGCACACCAGAATCATGTCACAACCCGCTTCCAATGAGGCTTTTCCTCGCTCGGCATAGCCGCCCATGATAGCCGCACCTTCCATCGACAGATCATCGGAAAAAATAACACCTTCAAATCCCAGTTGCTGACGCAAAATAGATTTCAGCCAATAAGGTGAACCACTGGCTGGACGATCATCTACTTGAGAATAAACCACATGAGCAGGCATGATTGCATCAAGCAGGTTACGTTGGATAAGATCGCGAAAAATCTGCATATCATGGCAGCTAATAGCATCCATCGAGCGATTGTCCCTTGGCGTTTCTTTGTGAGAATCTGCCACAACTGCTCCATGCCCCGGAAAGTGCTTACCTGTCGATTTCATCCCTGCGGAACGCATACCCCTGATAAATTTTTCTGCCATCATTACCGCGAGTTCAAGCTCTCCGTGGAATGAGCGCTCACCAATCGCAGTGCACTGGTGTCCTAGATCCAGTACAGGAGCAAAACTGATATCAATGTCCATTGCAATCATTTCTGATGCCATTAACCAACCCGATTCTTGCGCCAAATGTGCTCCCATAAGCGAGTCATTCAAGTGGGCAAAAGACTGTGCGGCAGGTAAACGAGTAAAACCTTCATGAAAACGCTGAACACGTCCCCCTTCCTGATCAACCGCAATCACCAAACGATGATGGGACGCTTCACGGATTTGGCGAATTAATTCACGCAATTGTTGCGTATCCTGGAAGTTGCGGGTAAACAGGATTAAACCGCCCACTAATGGATGTTGCAGAATTTCGCGTTCTTCATTATCCAACTCATAACCAACAACATCTAACATTACTGGCCCCATAACATTCCTCACCTCTATATCATTGGTTGCCATCTATAATTCATCGTCATTAATGGCGATTGATACTATCCAGCGTGTTAAAAACGCCAGTTTAATGCTCTAATTTAAACCCCTGGCGCAGAGGGTGCGCCAATGCTAAAAATTGTGGATCTTTCGTCTGATGCCAACGTACTTCATACCACATCAGCATCATATATCTGACCCACGGTTCCCACCGTTTAATTCTCTGCTGCAATAATGTGATATCCGCGTACCCTGATGCGTAAGTACAATAATAATCTAAAAAAGTCTGTTGCTGTATCTCATCCCACTGATTGCCTTTAAACAACACAGCCAATGAAAAACCAATATCGACATCAGCGGCATATTCCCAATCAATCAATTTTAACCCTTCTACAGTCATAAGTAGATTATCGGGGTGAATATCCATGTGAGCAGGTGCTATTTTCAAGGTTGTTGGCGTTCTGGCTGCCATAAAAAATTTCTGTAAACGCAGCCAGCGAGGAGATAAGCGGCTATGGTCAATCTGCTGCCACTGAGATGCGATTTGCTTTTTGAGTTGGAGAGGATAACCCAATCGGTGATGGTTATGAAGAATGGCAAGTATCTGTGCCAGTAACTGCTGCAATAATGGTAAGTTCAACGTTTCGTGAGTTATCTTTGTTCCCGAAAACCATTCCAGCAATAGCCAATCACCGTTCATGGCTATTACTTTAGGAGCGATGCCAGTAGAAGATAACCTGCGTAAAACCTGATTTTCCCGCTGACGATCCACACCCAGTGTTTCACTATTCTGTGTTTGTGTGCGCCCAACCATCTGGCGCACACCATCGGTAATAGAGAAACTTCCCTGTGTCAGTCCATTTAATCGCCTGATTTCCCAATTTTTTACTGGAATGTCAGGCCATTGCTGACATAACATTCTCAGCAAGGTGTTATCGATAGTTAACGTCACCGCTACCTGACCAAAGTATTTCACCCGTTTTAACCAGCATAAGCTGCATTTCTATGTTACGTTGATCGTTACTACCAGAAACCACGGAATAGAGCACATAATCAGCACTCAAATAACGTGCCAAGCCAATAGATTTACTGCGCAATCCCAAGCTATCTTCCGATGACAATCCCAATGCCTGTTGAGCGCTATGCACTTGTTTTTTCGGTACAATCTGAAAAAGCTGTTTACGGCTCACAGCATCAGTAATGATATCAGTCACTTGAAGGGCTCGCAGCGAACCATTAGTGTTGTTTTTAACAGTATCGACAAGTAATACTTTTCCCGTTTCCACACCATTGGCCTTAACCATCTGCGCAACCAACGGTTGAACAGTACCATTCCAATTGATCGACTGAATCTTGGGCGGCTGAGGAACTTTATCTGATGGCTGTACTTGTGGTTCCGTTTTTTTCTCTGGCTTCACAGGTTTAACAGGAGCAGGCACAGGCGACTGTATTGGTAAGTTACAACTCGCCAGAAACATCGCTGATAATATAACAAAGAGAATTCTTTTCATTAACCTACTCCAGTTACAGCGCTATCGTGTACCAATAATGGTGAATCACATTACTTTACCAACAGTGGCCCCAATGGACGTCCACCCACCATATGCATATGGATATGGAAAACTTCCTGCCCAGAATGGCGATTACAGTTCATGATGAGGCGATAACCATCTTCTGCGATGCCTTCTTGTTGTGCGATTTTCGCTGCAACCGTGAACAGGCGTCCCAATGCAAGTTCATGCTCTGGAGTGACATCGTTAACCGTTGGGATCAGTACGTTTGGCACAATCAGAATATGCGTGGGCGCTTGAGGGGTAATGTCACGGAATGCTGTTACCAGATCATCCTGATAAACAATATCAGAAGGAATTTCACGACGAATGATTTTGCTAAAAATAGTTTCTTCTGCCATCTCACTTCTCCTTTTTTGTCATTAAAGATGACTTATGATTAAGTCTAAATACGAAGTCGAAATACTAAACTAAAACATAAAAGGTTATCTAGATAACTTAATTTTCTGGGATGTTAATATGAAACAAGTCACAAAAACTTCTGGTTGTCACTGCGGCCAATTCATCAAGACTCACCCCTTTCAATACCGCCATATATTCAGCGACATCACGTACATAGGCAGGCTGATTCTGCTTGCCTCGATGTGGTATAGGTGCCAGATAAGGTGAGTCAGTTTCCACCAAAATCCGATCGAGTGGGACAAACCTTGCCGCTTCACGGATCTGTTCTGCATTGCGAAATGTCACGATACCAGAGAAAGAAATATAAAAACCCAGATCCAGCAAAGCTCTCGCCGTCTCTTTATCTTCCGTAAAACAGTGCAGCACACCACCACATTCCTGTACTTTTTCTTCTCGCAAGACCAAAAGAGTATCATCCTTTGCATCGCGGGTATGAACAATGACAGGTTTGTTTAATTTACGTCCAATGCGGATATGTTCACGAAAGGAAGTTCGCTGTAACTCTGCATTTTCTTTTTGATAATAATAATCCAGACCGGTTTCTCCCATTGCGACGACATCATCGTCCGCTGCAAGCCGGGCAAGTTCATCAAAATCGTAGCCTTCATCCAGATTCAATGGATGAATACCGCAGGAATACGCGATATTTTCACGTTTACCAATCAAATCCTTCATTTGCTGGAATCCCGGCAGCGTAGTCGCCACCGCCAACATATACTTCACATCCCGTTCTGCTGCCTTAGCCACAACATCATCCACACTCTTGTGTAGAGTTTCATAATCAAGGCAATCGAGATGGCAGTGTGAATCAACTAAAAACATAATATGCTCGTATCTAAATGAGTTGCCGTGTGGGACAAAGCTGCTTTTCCCAATTGAGTAATTGTCCTGTCAACAATAATTCCCGATTGATGCCCACCACAGATAGTAATTGATGACGACAATGTACCCAATCATCAACTGTACTTAATAATTTTTCCACACTTTGAGTGGAAGCCAGATGATGGATCAAAGCCTGCTGATCTTGGTTGACGCAGTAATCCTGCGCCTGCTGCTGCCATTTCACAGCATCGGATAACAAGCTAACCAGCCAATACAAAGATTGCTGTGCATCATCACGATTCAATAATGGTAAAAGTGACAGGGTATCACAGTTATGCAATGCCTGTTCAATTGCCTGACAAAACAAATTTCTCTGCTGCCATTTTTCAGTCTGAAGTAACTGTTCAGCAGCAAGAGGCGCACCCTGTGAAAGTTTTAACGCCGTCTGCGCATCCAACGATGATATTGTAGGGATTTGATTTTGCAGCCAATAAAGCCCTACATGCTGTTCAGGTACAGGTAGAAAATAGTAAAAACAGCGACTGCGCAGCGTTGCCAGCAAGCGCGCTGGACGCTGGCACTGCAACAAGAAATAGGTATTTTGAGGGGGTTCTTCCAATGTTTTCAGCAAAGCGTTGGAAGCAGCATCGGTCAGAGACTCCGCAGAGGGTAGCCAGACAATTTTAGCTCCACCTTGTTGAGAATATTCGTAAAGTCTTTCGTTGAGCTGACGCACAGCATCAACCCCAATGGTGTTCTTTCCCTTTTCAGGGGCAAGAACATGCCAGTCAGAATGCGTTTCTGCCAGCATCAGATGACAGCCGTGACACTTGCCACAACTTTTCATTCCTTGTTTGTCCTGACACATCAACCAGCGGCTCAATCCATACAATAACGCATCTGCACCCGTTCCTTCATGAGCATGAAGCAAAAGGGCATGGTGCCCACGCGCCTGTTGATGGGATTCAATCAACAAGCGATATGCATGGTTAAGCCACGGATACCAATTCATGCCTGCACGTCCTGTTGTTTCAACCACTGTAATAAGGTCTGACGAATAGCATCCTGCACTTTTTCCAGCGGTTGTGTCGCATCTACTTTTTTGATGGTGTCATCTTGTGCCACAAGCTCGAGATATCTTTTACGGGTACGGTGGAAAAAATCCAAAGATTCTTTTTCAATGCGATCCAATTCGCCCCGCTCACGAGCACGCTGTAAACCAACCTCTGGTGGCAAATCGAGATAAATAGTCAAATCCGGGTAGAAATCACCGAGTGCCGATTCGCGTAATGATGTCATCAGTTTCTGATCAATGCCACGGCCACCGCCCTGATATGCCTGAGAAGAAAGATCATGGCGATCTCCAACCACCCAAGTTCCCTTTTCCAGTGCTGGCTTGATAACATTTTCTACTAATTGGACTCTGGCTGCATACAGCATCAATACTTCTGCCTTATTCGTCAGTGATTCACCTTCAACGCCCTGTTTGATGAGTTGACGTAATTTTTCTGCCAACGGAGTTCCACCCGGTTCACGAGTAAAAATCAGATCAGAAATGCCATACTGTTTCAATGTTTCAACCACTGTTCGGATTGCAGTGGTTTTCCCTGCGCCCTCAAGCCCTTCAATAACAATAAATTTGCTGTTCATTTATCCTGCTTTAATCTCTGACGATAAAGATTTACCGCCCTATTATGTTCTGCCAGATTCGCAGTGAATGTATGACCGCCATTACCATTTGCAACAAAGTATAAGTACCCTGTCACAGCAGGGTGTGCTGCAGCTTTAATCGAAGTTAGGCTTGGCATGGCGATAGGCGTCGGCGGTAATCCTTCAATCATATAAGTATTATATGGCGTAAAAGCAGTCAGGTTACTACGGAAAATAGAACCCGTATACTTATCCCCCAACCCATATATTACTGTCGGATCAGTTTGTAATCGCATCTTTAACCGCAGCCGATTAATAAATACCGAAGCAACTTTTGTACGCTCAGAATCTATTGCTGTCTCTTTTTCGATTATGGATGCCATGATCAACATTTCATAAACATTCTTATATGGCAGATTTTCTTCGCGATTTTTCCACTCTTGCTCTAGTGCCATGTTCATTTTTTGATGAGCACGTTTTAGCAATTCAACATCACTGGTTCCTGCGGTGTACAGGTAAGTATCGGGATAGAGCCAACCTTCCAGTGGTTCTTCTACTTTCATGCCTAAAGCGTCAGTCAATTCCTTTGGTGATTTGCCCTCTGCTTCATGTTTTAAGTATGGCGCATTCTGTAATATTTTCGCCCAGTCAGACAATCGACTTCCTTCAATGAAACGGATAGAAAATTGCACTTCTTTACCGCTGGAAAATAGTTGCAAGATTGCTCGCAATGACATGCCTTGTTGCAAGCGATAAGTACCAGCCTTAAATTTCGCCAATTCTGGTTTTAATCGGAATAACCACGATAACAATTGGTGATCTTTGATTAAGTTATGCTGAACCAACAATATTCCCAGCCCAGCACGCCCTGTTCCTGCTGGTACAGTAAATATCATTTCTTGATTAAGATTAATTTTCTGATTAGCAAAATTTTCTATTTTTTTCACAAAAGAAAAAAACATGATTGCTACAATCATAATAATCAAGCTGGGTAAAATGAAAATACGCTTTTTAAGTTTCATTGGTAATCACTGTGACCTATCCTTCAATGATGAGTATTAATTAACTACAGCCTTAAACATGCAGGCAATAAATACTCATGCAATTCTCTTGATTGATATTTCCATGCAGGCTGATTTTTGTGCGCCTGAATTTGGTTTACTGCGATAACAGGCATCAAGGAATTACAGATAATCACCTCATCAGCATGAGCCAATACCTCAGGATAACGCATGACACACGACAGGTTATAATCACTTTCTGCCAATAATTGCATAATCTTCTGCCGCATCACCCCTTCTACACCACACTGACTCAAATCAGGCGTATAAACGTTTTTACCTTTCCGCCAGAAAATATTGGCAGTACAACACTCAACCAATAAGCCATCACTATCAAGAACCAGTGTTTCATCAGCCTTTGACTGCTCAATGAATCTTTTTATCAGAACCTGTTCCAAGCGGTTCAAGTGTTTAATACCCGCCAAATGGGGATTGATACCCATGACAATTGGGCTAAGAACGAGTGAAACACCATTTTTACGCTGGGTAACATACTGTTCTGGATATAAACTCAACGAGAGAATCTGATTTGGCTCGATAGCATCACTAATACCATAACCACGACCACCCACTCCTCTGGAGAGAATAACTTTCAGAACACCTGATTCACAGCCGGTAGCTACCTGCTTAATATGATCCTCAAGTTGCAGCCAATCCAGTGCGGGCATAAACAGTTTTTCAACGCCTTTTTGTAACCGTTTTATGTGCAAAGGTAGCAAAGCGGCCTGCCCTTGCTCAACTCTTATTGTTGTAAAACAGCCATCACCAAATTGTACCGCACGATCATTAACAGGTAATTGATTACACGGTTTGCCATTAATCCAATACATCATTTCATTTTCTAATTTTCGATAAGAAGGCGTGATAACCTCAGCTATTAAGGAGCGTTATCATAGTATATGAACCGTGGCAGTGCAAAAATGCCTATTCAAAAAAATCATAAAAATCAGGAATAAAAAAGCCTCAACAAATGTTGAGGCTCTTCATAAAAAGAGGACGTTTTTATATCTTACGGAAAATCAGTGACCCATTAGTACCACCGAAACCGAAAGAATTACACAGTGCATATTCCATCCCTTCAACTTTACGTGCTTTGCCTGGAACAAGATCCAAACGGCAGTTTTCATCCTGATTTTCCAAATTAATGGTTGGAGGAACAATCTGCTCACGTAAAGCAAGAATAGTGAAAATCGATTCAATCGCTCCCGCAGCACCCAGCAAGTGACCTGTCATTGATTTGGTTGAACTCACCAATACTTTAGTGCCTTCACCAAAAACAGATTCTACCGCACGAGCTTCCGCAAGATCACCAACTGGCGTTGAAGTACCATGAGCATTAATGTAGCCCACTTGGTCTGGAGAAATATCCGCATCTTTCAAGGCATTTTCCATTGCAAGCGCAGCACCCGCTCCATCTTCAGGCGGTGATGTCATATGATAAGCATCACTGCTCATACCAAAGCCAACGATTTCAGCGTAAATTTTTGCACCACGTTTTTTGGCATGTTCGTATTCTTCAAGAACCAGAACACCGGCGCCATCACCCAGCACAAACCCGTCTCGATCTTTATCCCAAGGGCGGCTTGCACCTTGAGGATCATCATTACGGGTCGATAATGCACGAGCAGCACCAAACCCTGCAACGCCAAATGTAGTACTGGCTTTCTCAGTACCACCTGCCAGCATAATATCAGCATCATTGTACGCAATAATACGAGCTGCATGACCGATATTGTGCACGCCAGAGGTACAGGCAGTTGCAATGGAGATGCTAGGACCACGAAGACCATAAAGGATGCTCAGATGGCCTGCAACCATATTGATGATGGTCGAAGGTACAAAGAATGGGCTGACCTTACGAGGTCCCGCCGAAAGCAATGTACTGTGGTTTTCTTCAATAAGACCCAAACCACCAATACCAGAACCAATAGCAGCACCAAAGCGGCTAGCATTGGCTTCTGTTACTTCAATTCCTGCATCTTCAATAGCTTGTATACCAGCAGCAATTCCATACTGAATAAACAGATCCATTTTTCGAGCATCTTTGCGCGAAATATTGAAATCTTCATGATTAAAATTTTTCACCACACCAGCAAACTTAGTTGCATGGTTAGCGGTGTCAAAATGTTCGATAAGGCTGATACCACTCTGTCCGGCACAAACAGCGTTCCAAGAAGACTCTACTGTATTGCCGACAGGAGATAACATGCCTAGTCCGGTCACGACTACTCGACGCTTAGACACGGTTATCCTCCAGGGAGGGAAAAAATTTAGGACGAAGAACATAGGCGGTCGAACGACCGCCTAGGTATGTATGCTTATTTACCTGCGTTTTCAACGTAGTCAATAGCAGCCTGAACTGTAGTGATTTTTTCAGCTTCTTCGTCTGGGATCTCGATATCGAACTCTTCTTCCAGAGCCATTACCAGTTCAACTGTGTCAAGAGAATCAGCGCCCAAGTCATCAACAAATGAAGCTGTGTTTACAACTTCTTCCTCTTTAACACCCAGTTGTTCAACGATGATTTTCTTAACGCGTTCGTCGATAGTGCTCATACTATTAAATTTCCTATCAAAACTCGCTTTCGCGATGGTTTTCGTAGTTTATAAAATACAGGAAAAGATGCAACCAAATCCCGGCTGGTCGAACCACATACTGTGTCTTTTTGTATAAAAAATACATCAGAAACAGCGAGTTCGCTCATTTTTAGATCATGTACATGCCACCATTGACATGTAATGTTTCACCCGTAATGTAAGCGGCCTCGTCAGAAGCAAGAAACGCTACAGCACTGGCAATTTCCTTTGCACCACCGAGACGACTGGCAGGAATTTCAGATAAAATGCCTGCTCGCTGATCGTCTGTCAACGCTCTAGTCATATCCGTTTCGATAAAACCAGGTGCAACAACGTTGACGGTGATGCCACGAGAAGCGACTTCACGAGCCAGTGATTTACTAAAACCAATGACTCCTGCTTTCGCTGCCGCGTAATTCGCCTGCCCTGCATTTCCCATTGTTCCAACAACAGATCCAATGGAAATAATACGTCCATAACGTTTTTTCATCATAGAACGCATTACTGCTTTTGACAGACGAAAAATCGAAGAAAGATTGGTGTCAATAATATCTTGCCACTCTCCATCTTTCATACGCATCAACAAGTTATCACGAGTGATGCCTGCATTATTTACCAGAATGTCTATTTCACCAAATTCAGCACGAATATTCGAGAGTGCTTTTTCTACGGATTCTGAATCTGTGACATTCAATACAAAACCTTTGCCTTTATTACCAAGGTAGGCACTGATTGCTTCGGCTCCATTCTCGCTGGTTGCTGTGCCGATAACACGAGCACCACGTTCAACCAATAATTCTGCAATCGAGCGACCTATGCCACGGCTAGCGCCAGTGACCAGTGCAATTTTTCCATCAAAGCTCATGTTTTCCTCAGTCATTTATTCAGAGCAACTGTGAGTGATGATACATCATTTACTGCTACAGCATTTAAAGTATCAACAATCCGTTTCGTTAAACCAGTTAATACCTTACCTGGCCCCATTTCCAACAGTTGTTCAGTACCTTGTGCCGCTATATATTCAACGGATTCTGTCCAGCGTACAGGATTATACAACTGACGAACCAGTGCGTCGCGAATCGCATCAGCAGATTCTTCTACTTTGACATCCACATTATTGACAACAGGGAACTGTGGCTGATTAAACACAATTGATTGCAATGCAGCAGCTAACTGATCGGCTGCCGACTTCATGAGTGCACAATGTGAAGGAACGCTGACAGCCAAAGGCAGAGCACGTTTTGCGCCAGCCGCCTTACAAGCAGCACCGGCACGCTCTACAGCCTCTTTCTCACCCGCAATAACGACTTGTCCAGGCGAATTAAAATTCACAGGTGAAACAACCTGACCCTGTGCGGACTCTTCACATGCCTTTGCAATGGATTCATTATCCAATCCGATAATGGCGTACATCGCCCCTTGCCCTTCTGATACAGCTTCCTGCATCAATTTCCCGCGTAATTCGACAAGCCTGATCGCCTGCTGGAATTCAATCACACCAGAACAAACCAGCGCCGAGTATTCGCCAAGGCTATGGCCAGCCATCATGGAAGGCTGCTTGCCTCCCTTTTGCTGCCATATACGCCAGATAGCAACTGAAGCTGCGAGCAATGCAGGTTGGGTTTTCCACGTTTTATTCAGCTCTTCTGCTGTCCCCTGCTGAACTAATGCCCATAAATCGTATCCCAAGACCGCAGAAGCCTCTGCGAAAGTCTGTTCCACCAGCGGAAATTCTGTGGCTAAATCAGCCAACATACCAAGTGACTGAGAACCTTGACCGGGAAACACCATTGCAAAATCAGACATGTTTATTTTCCTGTTAAATTAAAAACGTACTAGCGCTGAGCCCCAGGTAAAGCCACCGCCAAATGCTTCAATTAAGACAAGCTGGCCGCGTTGAATTCTTCCATCACGTACCGCTTCATCAAATGCCGTCGGAACAGATGCTGCTGAAGTATTGCCATGACGATCCAGTGTTACAACCACTTTATCCATCGTCATGTCCAATTTCTTGGCAGCCGCCGAAATGATACGTAAATTCGCTTGATGTGGCACTAGCCAGTCAAGCTGAGAATGATCCAAATTGTTTACTTCCAGTGTTTCATCAACAATACTGGTCAACTCACGGACAGCAACTTTAAATACTTCATTGCCAGCCATCGTAACGTATTCAGGTGAATCCCATTTCGATCGATCCTGATTAGGTAATGACAGTAAATCGCCATAGCGGCCATCAGCATGCAAGTGGGTTGACAGTATACCCGGCTCTTCTGAAGCCCCTACTATCATTGCGCCTGCTGCATCACCAAAGAGGACAACTGTACTGCGATCTTCAGGGTCGACAACTCTTGAGATAATATCTGCCCCAATAACCAGGGCATGTTTAACCTCGCCAGCCTTGATAAATTTATCGACAATGCTTAACGCATAAGTAAATCCAGCACAAGCTGCCGCAACATCAAAGGCGGCGATACCTCGAATGCCTAATGAATTCTGAATCTGGCAAGCCGTACTCGGAAACGCATGGGATGAAGTTGTTGTTGCTACAACAATCAAATCGATTTGTGTTTTATCGATGCCAGCCATTTCAATAGCTTTTTCGGCTGCTTTGAATCCCATGGTGGCAACGGTTTCACCCTCAGCCGCAATACGACGCTCACGAATGCCTGTACGAGTAACAATCCACTCGTCAGTCGTATCCACCATTTTTTCTAAATCTGCGTTAGTACGCACCTGCGGAGGCAAATAACTGCCTGTACCTAAGATTTTTGTATACATTTATGCTTATTCACTCTTGGGTAATACTGCATCCAGCCGGACAGCGATTCTATCAGGAACCTGATTCTGTACGGTCTGAACTGCTTGATCTATAGCAGCCTTGAACGCACGTTCATTCGCGGCACCATGACTTTTTATGACGATACCACGCAATCCTAATAGTGTTGCGCCGTTATACTGGTCAGGGTTTAGGTGGCCGAAGCGTTTTAATATCTGTTTTAACAACCACTTCTTGAATACTTTCCTCAACCACGATGATTTTTTCTTCTGACCATCCGGTGATTTTACCAAAGATAAAATCACCCTGATCGCACCTTCCATCGTCTTCAGCGTAACATTACCTGCGAAGCCGTCACACACGAGTACATCGGTTTTCCCCGTCAGTAACTCATTCCCTTCTACATAACCTATGTAATTGATTGCTGAGGTATTCTGTAAGGTCATAGCAGCTTCGCGGATATTATCCAGCCCTTTGGATTCTTCCTCTCCGATATTGAGTAATGCCACACGCGGATTTTTCACACCTGCAACATCTTCTGCCATTACTGCTCCCATAATGGCAAACTGGACTAACATACGACTATTACAATTAATATTAGCTCCCAAATCTAATATAACAGTTTTCTGCTGTTTTAAATTAGGGATCATTGTCATCAATGCAGGCCGCTCAATACCCTCAATGGATTTCAGCATCAATTTGGCCAGTCCCATCAATACGCCTGTATTTCCTGCACTGACACATGCCTGCGCTTCACCAGTTTTAACTAAATTTAGTGCAATACGCATCGAAGTACCATGACTGGAACGGATCGCCTGAGAAGGTTTTGCATCGTTGGAAACAACGTGTTCCGCAGGAATAATTTGCAAACGACTAAGCTGCTCAGCATTTTTATTTGCAAGCAAAGGGGAGATGGTTTCGGGATCTCCGACCAACAATAATTTTAATTGCGGATTAGATGCCAGTGCCTGCAATGCAGCAGGCACCGTAACGCGAGGACCAAAATCCCCGCCCATAGCATCTAACGCTAAGGTTAGATTAGCCAAGATATCAACTTGCTAATAGTTAGCTGAATTACTTGTTGATTACCTTGCGGCCACGGTAGTAGCCGTCAGCAGTCACGTGGTGACGCAGGTGAGTTTCACCAGAAGTCTTGTCTACAGAGACATGTGTTGCAGTCAGTGCGTCATGAGAACGACGCATACCACGTTTAGAACGAGTTGGTTTATTCTGTTGTACGGCCATTGACCTTACTCCTTAAGTACTTTTCTTTAAACTGGCTAATGCGGCAAATGGGTTTGGTTTTTCTGCTTCAGGAGGCAGTACACCAAATACCATTTCCGCGTCGGACACTTCACAGTGTTCAGAATCATGTACCGGGACTACCGGCAGAGAAAGAATTATTTCATCTTCAATCATTGCCAGCAAATCTATTTCGCCAAATTCATTAATGTTAATTGGCTCATACTCTTCCGGTAATGCCTCGGCCCGCTCATCATTGACGACCGGGCTAAAACAATACGTTGTGTGAACATGATGACTGAAATTACTGCCACAACGCTGACAGGCAAGTGTAACATCCACATCGGAATGCCCTTTTACAACTGCCAGACGCAGATTATCAATTTGAAATGATAATGAGCTATTTATATCACCATCCACACTGACCACAGACTCTGCGAGACGAGAAGCTTGTTCAGCAGAATAACTACCTTCGTAGTCTAAGCTTTTCTGAGCTGCACGAAGCGCATCAATGGTCAGGGGTAATTTTACCTTCTGCATAAGGCGCGCATATTATCTTTGTAATGGAACATAGTCAAAGAAAAAGGCCACACATCTGCACCTTTCCGCCAAAAATTCGCTTATTAAGCGGGGTATAGTTTAAAATGTCTGAGAATATTTCTCTACGTATTTTATGGAAAAAATGATGCTTCCGATTGTTTTATCATCAACATCGATATATCGCCGTCTGTTGTTGGAAAAAATGGGGTTACCTTTTGTCTGTGCTGGTCCCAATATTGACGAAAGCCCACAAGAGAATGAAAGCCCCACACAACTGGTGATGCGCCTGTCACAGGCAAAAGCTACCGCATTACAACCGAGTTATTCCAGCCATCTGATTATAGGTTCAGATCAGGTTTGCGTTTTAAGTGGAAAAATTACAGGTAAACCACACAATTTTGAGAACGCTTTCGCACAACTCAAAAAAGCCAGTGGGCAGTGTGTCACTTTTTATACTGGAATTACGCTATTTAACAGCAAAACAGGAAACACTGATACCCGCTGTGAATTATTTCATGTCTATTTCAGAGATCTGACAGAACCCGAAATTATCAGCTACCTAAACAAAGAACAGCCATTTAATTGTGCAGGTAGCTTTAAAAGTGAAGGTTTGGGAATTACGTTATTTAAAAAACTCGATGGCAGAGATCCCAACACCCTAATCGGTTTGCCATTGATTACTCTGACAGAAATGCTCATTCGTCAGGGGATAAACCCACTGACGGTGTGTTATCAATAATTATTTTGTCGTAATATTGTTAAACATTGCCGTAACTCATCATCCATTTGAGCTTCGAAACGCAGAGTTTCTCCCGTGGATGGATGAGTAAACTTTAATGAACTGGCATGCAGAAACAATCGGTTAAGCCCTGTTTCTGTCAGTTGTGCATCAAACGCCCTATCACCATAGCGGTCGTCAAATGCAATAGGATGACCAGCATGTAAGGTATGCACACGGATCTGGTGCGTACGTCCCGTTACTGGGCTTGCGCGCACCAAGGTTGCAAACTCATACCGCTCTTCAACTTTAAAACGTGTTTCCGATGGTTTACCATCGCCGCTGACTTTCACTACCCGCTCACCACTTTGCAGGATATTTTTCAATAAAGGTGCCTGCACCACTTTGCAATGTGACTGCCACTGCCCTCGTACCAGCGCAAAATAATCTTTCTGCATCTGTTTTAAACGCAACTGTTCATGCAGTGCACGCAATGCAGAACGCTTCTTCGCAATCAGCAGAACACCCGATGTATCACGGTCGAGACGATGCACCAGTTCGAGGAAACGCGCTTCGGGACGTAATGCACGAAGCCCTTCGATTACACCGAAACTCAATCCGCTTCCACCATGCACCGCGGTACCTGATGGTTTATTAATGACTAGTATGTGGTCATCTTCATAAAGGATGCATTCTGCCAGAACTGCTACTTTGCCCAGCTTGGCAGATACAGGTGGCTGCTGTTTTTCCGCTACCCTGACTGGTGGGATACGGACAACATCAGCCGCTGCTAATTTATACTCAGGCTTGATTCTTCCTTTGTTAACTCGAACTTCACCTTTGCGCAAGATCCGATAGATCATACTCTTAGGCACACCTTTTAAGCGCGCCAGCAAAAAGTTGTCAATTCGCTGACCGGCTTCATCGTCATCAATAGTGACAAACTGTACAATTGGATTATTTGTTTTCATAAGCAAGATTTTAATTATCCGTCAACCAGAGCGCCACTCATTTTTAAATATGTATAAATAACATCCATAGTTTCATTTCTCATTGTTTCTAATGTCTTAGGATAAAGACCAAAGATTAACAACTTATCACTATTTCCTGATAAAAAACTGCTAAAGCGATAAAGTCACCTTGCTATCACCCCAATAGCAATGGAATAATGCTTTCTGGCCACAGTTTACTAAACTATGAATGGCAAGATTGAAATTGTTTGTTATCTGTTTGATCGAACAAAAACGCAGCAATGGCATAAGACGTAATGTTTAATCAAACAATTTATGGGCTGCGAGTTGCAGCTTACTGGATTGGGTGAAATCTGTACCGATTTATTACAGTATCCCAATAAAGAGTGCTGTATTTAAATGAAATTCAGACTCGCCGACAAATATAGGCGCCTCTATACAAACGATAGCCGTGAGGCTGGCGGCTTTGTAAAAGACACGAGGCCATCGGTTACCAGTAGTGCATCTCTTTTTGCTCGCAGCTCTATACCAATGTAAAAAATAATGAGTAAGTTAGAATGAAAAGAATGCTAATCAACGCAACTCAACAGGAAGAGTTGCGTGTCGCCCTTGTTGATGGGCAACGTCTTTATGATTTGGATATTGAAAGTCCTGGACACGAGCAGAAAAAAGCAAATATCTATAAAGGTAAAATTACACGGATTGAACCTAGTCTGGAAGCTGCTTTTGTCGATTATGGTGCGGAACGTCATGGTTTCCTGCCCATTAAAGAAATTGCTCGCGAATATTTCCCCAGTAATTATCATGCTCATGGCCGACCTAACATTAAGGATATCCTTAAAGAAGGTCAGGAAGTCATCGTCCAGGTTGATAAAGAAGAACGAGGCAATAAAGGTGCAGCCTTAACAACCTTTATTAGTCTGGCTGGTAGCTATTTAGTTCTGATGCCAAATAACCCCAGAGCAGGTGGTATTTCTCGCCGTATCGAAGGTGATGACCGTATCGAATTAAAAGAAGCGCTCTCCTCTCTTGAATTACCCGAAGGTATGGGGCTTATCGTTCGTACTGCCGGAGTAGGCAAATCCGCCGAAGCTTTGCAGGGAGACCTGAATTTCCGTCTGAAACACTGGGAAGCTATCAAGAAAGCCGCAGATAATCACCCAGCTCCGTTCCTGATCCATCAGGAAAGTAATGTTATCGTACGCGCCTTCCGTGATTACCTACGCCCGGATATCGGGGAAATTCTGATCGATAATCCTAAAATTCTCGATTTGGCACGCCAGCATATCACTGCGCTTGGACGCCCTGATTTCGCCAGCAAAATCAAACTGTACAGTGGTGAAGTTCCCCTGTTCAGTCATTATCAGATAGAATCACAGATTGAATCAGCTTTCCAGCGTGAAGTTCGGCTGCCTTCTGGTGGTTCAGTAGTCATTGATACAACTGAAGCTCTGACCGCAATCGATATCAACTCATCCCGGGCAACCCGTGGGGGAGATATTGAGGAAACAGCCTTTAACACCAATCTGGAAGCTGCGGATGAAATTGCACGTCAATTGCGCCTGCGTGACCTCGGTGGTCTTATCGTTATCGATTTCATTGATATGACACCTGTACGCCACCAGCGTGAGGTTGAAAACCGTTTACGTGATGCAGTACGTCAAGACCGTGCCCGTATTCAGATTGGCCGCATTTCCCGCTTTGGCCTGCTGGAAATGTCACGCCAGCGTTTAAGCCCATCTCTGGGTGAATCCAGTCACCACGTCTGCCCTCGCTGTAGCGGTACAGGAACCATTCGTGACAACGAATCACTTTCTCTGTCGATTCTTCGCCTGATCGAAGAAGAAGCACTGAAAGAGAATACACATCAGGTTCATGCGATTGTTCCCGTTCAGATTGCGTCCTACCTGCTGAATGAAAAACGTAAGGCGGTCAGCGCCATTGAACATCGCCAAGGTGATGTAGGTGTTGTTATCGTACCAAACGATCAGATGCAAACTCCGCATTTCTCTGTTTTACGTGTTCGTAAAGGTGAAGAAATTTCTACCCTGAGTTATCTGCTTCCACAAATACATGAAGCAGAAATGACGAATGCTCAGGATGATGGACAACATGAACGCAAGCGTCCTGAGCAACCTGCTATTTCAACTTTTGATCTGCCTGCAGAAACTACCGCCCCTGTGGCAGCAAAAACAAAAGAGAAAAAAGTAGCAGTGAGCAATAATCTGCAAACTGAACAACCAGGTCTGTTCAGTCGCTTCCTCTGCGCCCTGAAAAAAATGTTCAGTGGTGAAAGTGGTGAAGAAGAAAAACAGGCGCAGGAAAAGAGCAATAAATCTTCTAGTAACGATAACCGACGTTCCCCAGAACGCCGCAATTCACGTCGCCAGAATCAAAGACGTGAGCGTAACGAGAATGACACTCGCAATAACCGTGAGCGCGGCGATGAACAGCGTAAGGGTCGCAATGTTCAGCAGAAAAACAACGCGCCGGATAATATTGCGGTAAATGTAGATATAGATAATGAAGCTCGTGAAGCACAGCAGCAACAGCGCCGTGAACAACGGGCGGAACGCCAGCGCCGTCGTCAAGAAGAAAAACGTCAGCAGCAACTGGAAACCAAGGCTCAACAGACGAGTAGACCTGAAATTACAGAAGAGGAAGTCGAGGAGCATCAACCTGTAATGCCTCGTCGTCAGCGTCGCCAGCTTGAACAAAAAATTCGTATCACAGATAACGTGAAAGAAGAAGCTGTTGTTGTCTCTTTACCGGTTGTAACAAAGGTGGTCATTCCGGCGATTACAGAAGAAGAGAAAAAAGTTTCTGTACCAGCCATTATCGATACGAATGTAGAAGCGGCTAATCAGCCTTCAATACCACAAGGCTCAATCACGCAAAATAATGAGCAGCAAGACAACATCATGCCTCGCCGCTCTCGCCGTTCACCACGCCATTTACGTGTCAGCGGTCAGCGTCGTCGTCGTTATCGTGATGAGCGTAACCTGACTCAATCACCTGTTCCACTGGCAATGGCAGTTGCGTCTCCAGAGCTGGCATCAGGTAAAGTTTGGGTGCGTTACCCTGTTACACCTGTGACAAAGCCTGCTGAACCAGAAATATCTGCTGTGGAAGAAACAGCGTCAGATCAGCAAGGGAGTGTCATGCCGATACCTGCTGTTGCTAGATCAGTGTCAGTTTCAACTGTTGCTGATACTCAGGTTACCGAGCAAAATGCAGCCACTCATGACGATGTTAAGCTTGCAACCAATGGTTATCCGCTTGTGGCATCCGTAGAGCCCATGCTAGAGAAATCTGAAGTCTCGGCACCGGAAAACCTGGAACCCGTCGTCAACCATGAAACTAAACATCAGCCTGAAGCCTTACATGACACGGAAGAAACACGTCACATAGCAGAACCAATCATTGTGACGTCTATCGCTGAACAGGAACAGCATGAAGAACAGCCAACTGTCGCAACGGAAATATGCTCTAAGGCAGAGGAAGTTAAAGCGGAAGAGACAAAAATTGCTGAATCTCCGATTATCGTGGAAAAAAATCATCACGCTTCTTCCCCAATGAAAAAGGCACCAGCACCAGACTTAGTAGCACAGCCTGTCATTGTCAGCGAATGGCAACGCCCTGCTTATCCATTCAGAGGAAAAGGCGGCGCGGGTGGACACTCTGCAACAAATGTCGCAACATCTGCGATGTCAAAACCACAATCATTTGAATAATAATTGGATGTTGTGATTTTCAAAAAAATCAAAAATGGCTCCTCTTTATGGAGCCATTTTTTTATCATTCATTCTATAAAAAACCTGCCTATCTCATTTCAATCACTCTCTGATTTCAATAAACTTAGATAGTTATCATTATCATTTAGAGTGGTTGATTTTTATGGAGAACATTCCAGCTATGAAATCTTGGCTAATTTTTGGTGCTGGCAGAGGCGTTGGACGCCATTTAGCCACTATAGCACTGCAACAAAACCGCCCCGTTACGGCATTAATTCGTAATGTACAGCAAGCCGTAGAACTGAGTACAATGGGCGCTAATGTGATACATGGCGATGCCTGTGACAAAAAGAGTATCGGAAAAGCCATTGCTCAGGCCGGAGAAAACCCTATTGTTTTCTCAACCATTGGCGGCGGAGACGCTGATCACCATGGTAATATGACCATCATAGATGCATTGGAACAAGCTGAAGTTTCACGCATGCTACTGGTTACATCCATCGGATGTGGAGACAGTTGGAAAACGTTGTCACCACGTGCCAAATCATTATTTGGGCAATCAGTCAGACATAAATCGCTGGCAGAAAGTTACCTGCAAACCAGCAAATTGGATTTTACGATCATTCGTCCCGGTGGACTCACTGATAAATCAGGTACTGGACATTGCCAACGCTATCAAGGTGAAGTTCACGGTATGGTGAGCCGAGAAGATGTAGCACAACAATTGGCACTGATGGCTGAAGATGAGGAAACTTATTACCAGATTTACGCTTTAGTCGATCCAGAGTTAAAACCTCACTGGGGCTGACAAAATAACCACGCCCTTTGGGCGTGGTTACAACAAAATTTTATTTTACTCCGCCATCCATTGCCTTAAGTTTTTTAGACAGCTCACGACGCTCTTTAGACAACTCCGCATTTTTGATGATATATTCATCAACACGTTCTTCATAATCACTGCGCATATGAGCGATAATTCCTTGAATATCTTCAACTGACATTCCCGGTTTAATGTAATCGCTCAGGTTATCCAGCAATAATACACGCTTTTGGTTATCTCGAACTTTCTTCTCGTTGTCTACTATTTCGCGCTGTAATTTATTCTTGCGGCGAAATATACGCACAAATTCCAGTACATTATGGAATGTTGGTTTATTTGCGTTGTCCATTTTTACACCTTTTTTAATCAGACCGATAATTTTTATGCTGACTACACAATACAATTTCAGGTAACGAATAGACAAGTCAGTTTCGACAATTTATTGACATGATAAACTTTAAGTATATTCCTTAATCAATCATTTTCATCGTCCCAGCATCTGATGACCAAGAGTCTCCGCTGCCATGATAGGTTTCAGTGCCTATCCGAAAAGAGACTTTTCTCCACATTAGAAACATGCGAAATGATAATCAACGATTTTCACCCTATATCATTAGAGAGTTCAGATTGTCCAAGATATGGTTTACCATATCTTTTTGCATCGTTTAGCCTCGTAGAAACCAAAGATTTAGTACATAACTTGTCATAAACTAAACCCTGCAATAAAACTTATATCAACATGACCAATACACAAAAATAAGATAATACATTGAAATTAAATTAATTAAACCAATAACCAACGGATGCAGAATTGCCTTGAGTAACGATAAAAACCCCACTTTCTATTTTCATGATTATGAAACCTTCGGCAAGCACCCTGCCTTAGATCGCCCAGCCCAGTTTGCGGGAATTCGCACCGACAGTGATTTTAATATCATCGAAGAGCCTTTGGTGGTGTACTGTTCGCCTGCTGACGATTACCTGCCTGATCCTGAAGCTGTGATGATCACGGGGATTACACCACAGTTAGCATTAAAAAAAGGGGTCAATGAGGCCGAATTTACCCGCCAGATCCATGAAGCGTTCAGTAAACCCAATACCTGTATTATCGGGTATAACAATATTCGTTTTGATGATGAAGTCAGCCGAAATATCTTTTATCGCAATTTTTACGATCCTTATGCTTATAGCTGGCAAAAAGGCAACTCCCGCTGGGATCTACTCGATGTATTACGTGCCTGCTATGCTCTGCGTCCAGAGGGTATTATCTGGCCAGAAAATGAGGATGGTCTGCCCAGTTTTAAGCTAGAAAACCTGACGAAAGCCAACGGAGTTGAACACACTCAGGCCCATGACGCCATGTCCGATGTTTATGCCACTATTGCGATGGCAAAACGGGTAAGAAAAGCCCAACCTCGCTTGTTTGATTATTTCTTCCAATTAAGAAACAAACAGAAGGTCAGTAACCAGATTGATATTCTGCAAATGAAGCCGCTGGTTCATGTATCAGGGATGTTCGGAACTCTGCGCAGCAATATCAGCCTTATTGCCCCTTTGGCATGGCACCCGACAAACCGCAATGCGATCATCATGTGTGATTTGGCTGGTGATATTTCCCCGCTACTAGAACTCAGCGCAGACGAATTGCGCGAACGCTTGTATACCCGACGTAATGAGCTACAGACGGGCCAAGCTCCAGTACCCATTAAATTAGTGCATATCAATAAATGTCCGATTATTGCTCCTGAAAATACGCTACGGACAGAAGATGCGGAGCGAGTGGGATTGAATCGCGATCAATGTGCAAAAAATCTGGCTATATTGCGCAGTAACCCGCAAATCAGGGAAAAAGTGGTTGAGCTATTTTCTCAACCAGAGGAATTCCCTGAGTCCGATAATGTCGATGCCAAGCTGTATAGCGGTTTTTTCAGTGATGCCGATAAAACTGCGATGGAAATTATCCGTGAAACCGCACCCAAAAACTTACCTGCACTGGATTTAACATTTCAGGATCCACGTATTAAAACACTCCTGTTCCGTTACCGCGCCAGAAACTATCCGGCAACGCTAGATTATGATGAACAACAGCGCTGGCTATATCATCGTCGGGAGATATTGACACAGGAAAGTATCAGCCAATATCTTGCGACCATTGAACAGCTATTTATTGAATATCAATCTGATGAAGAAAAGTGCCGCCAGTTAAAAGCGCTGGTTGATTATGCAGTTCAGCTGGCTGGCTAACGGCCCCGCATCATACTGGCTTATTTTGGAAAAAGAAAAAGACAAGATGCTCTGTTTTGTCTTTTTTTATCCTCACTCCAGCATGATTATGGTTTAACCATGTCGATGGCCGGAAAGCTGACAATCACACTTTCCATCCTCTCTTCCCCAATTTTTCAGCTTGGAGGTTTTGCCAACACCCGGATTCAAAGTATTAGTGGGATCAGTCATCTGATAGAACTGTTTAAGCTGCTGTTTAGCTTGATATAAATGGCCAACGTTATGTTCAGCAGGATATTCTGCTCCTCGCTGGTTCAGGATCTCCAACATTTTTACTTTCAGTGCATGAACATCTGTGCCTTTTTTAACAATGTAATCCTGATGGAATACGTGGCACATAAAGTGTCCGTAATACAGACGATGTACCAATGCTTCATCAATTTCTGGCGGTAGATGCTCAAACCATTCATGGTCATTGCGGCGCAGGGCAATATCCAATGCCAAAATATCCTCAACTTCATTGCTATGAACAGCTTGATACCGAATAGCCGCTCCCGCCGCAGCAAAACGATGTAAAAATGCCTTTGCGCCCTCTTCTGGCGTACAGACGAAAAATTCTCCCTCGGCCTGTTTAAAGTAGCTTTCCAGCCATTCACTAGCTTCTTTTATGCCTTCACCAGACATTTTTAACATCAAGTGATGTTCAAAGCGATTTCGGTACTCTTTCAAACGTGCGGGCAAATGTGAAGGTAATAAATGGCTCAAGCCCTGTATTACGCGATCTGTCAGGTGTGATGGCAAAAAAGGAATTTTGCTAAACATGGCATCTATACGCCCTTTCAGGCTGAAAAACATTGGCATTTTATCCGTACCGAGTTTATCAATCATGATAAAAGTGTCTTTACCATACCCTTCAGCGATATCAAAAATATCCCGATGCATATATTCGCCAGCAATCGGTAAATGCTGGAAATTAGCTAATATATGTCGGCGTAATTCTGTCAATACTTCAGGTTGGTTGGTACCGATATAGAAAACTTGAGAAGAAGACTGTGCGGGAAAAGTATCCAAACGGACAGCAAAAATAACTAATTTACCTGCACAACCAGAGGCTTCAAACAACCGACGCTCATCGGCATTAAAACGTGATGGGGTATCTGCATTGATATCTCGAACACGCTGCTCATACTCATGATCAGAAGCAACTCGGTCATCCAACTGAATATCCTCAGCTCGGTAACGCTGTTCTTCCAGGCAAGTCAGAATATCTTCTGGCGTATCCCCTAACGATATACCCAAATGATTAATCAGTTCAGCTTGCCCCTTCTCATTCACACGGCCATACAGTGCCATTTCTGTATAAGCTGGGCCACGCTGGACCAAAGAGCCGCCAGAGTTATTGCAGATCCCCCCAACAACTGACGCACCAATGCAGGAAGAGCCAATAACAGAATGAGGCTCACGACCTAACGGTTTCAAGACCTTTTCCAGGTGCCACAATGTACTGCCAGGAAATGCAATGACCTGATTGACTGATTTAAGAACCTGTATTTTATCCATCCGCAGTGTACTGATAATAACAATATCGCGGTCATAATCATCACCGTTGGGTGTGGAACCTTCCGTCAATCCGGTATTAGCTGCCTGCATTAAAATAATTTTGTCGGCTAAAACACAGGCTTTGAACACTTTCCATTGCTCTAATAATGAAGCTGGAAATACAACAGCAAGGGCATTTCCCTGTCCAGAGCGAAAACCTTTGCGATAACGTTCTGTTTTTCGAGGTTCAGTGAGAATATGAGAAGATCCAACAATATTAGTGAGAATTGTAATGAGTTGCTGGTTTTGAGGACTTTTAGCATCATTCATAATGGTTTTCTTACCTTTACTTAGCGCTAGATATATAGGCTCTTAATGAAATCACGCATGGCACAGTTGATATTTATTATATGACGCCTTTTGGTGGTTTTTATGCCATTGATATTCTTTTTTTTATTTCAATTAAAAACAGCACCCGAAAGTGCTGTTTTATAAAGAAATATACGAATAAAGCTTACACTGATTCAGTGAATTGTGGCATTGGCTGACGGAAACTGCGGGTCAGGAAGAACATATAAATAATACCGATTCCTCCCCAAATTAGACCTAACTTCATCGAACTTGACTCCAGATTCATCCACAATACCCCCACTGTCGCAGCCCCAAGAACTGGCAGGAGCAAAAAGTGAATCGTATCTTTCAGTGTGCTGTTACGCTTTTCACGAATGTAGAACTGCGAAATCACTGACAGATTAACAAAAGTAAATGCGACTAACGCCCCGAAGTTGATCAATGCGGTTGCTGTTACCAAATCCAGCCAACCCGCTGACAGAGCAACAATCCCAACCAATATGACATTAATTGATGGGGTACGCCATTTTGGGTGAATATAAGCAAATACTTTTTCAGGCAGTACACCATCACGCCCCATCACATAGAGCAGACGGGATACACCTGCATGTGCTGCCATCCCTGAAGCCACTACCGTAACACAAGAGAACATAAGAATAATGTACTGGAACAGCGCGCCAGCAACATACAGCATAATTTCTGGCTGAGAGGCGTCTGGGTCTTTAAACCGAGAAATATCAGGGAAATAAAGCTGTAAGAAATAAGATACTGTAATAAAGATGGCCCCACCGATTAATGCAGTCATGAAGATCGCCTTAGGGATCACCTTTCCAGCATTAGGTGTTTCTTCTGACAGAGAACTGATACCGTCAAACCCGAGGAATGAGAAGCAGAGTATCGTCGCGCCAGTGATCATTGGAATCAACTTCGCTTCATCTGATGTGAACGGTTGAATACTCAATAATGTTCCAACTCCTTCTCCATTGTAGACACCATGAACCAAGAAACCGACGAGTACCAACATAACGACAACCTGAACAATCACAATAACACCATTGAGATTCGCGACTACATTAATGCCGCTCAGGTTGAAAATCGTCATCAGTGTTGTCAACGTAACCACGAAAATCCATGGGTCAATGCCTGGGAAAAGAGCCTGAAGATAAATTTTCGCCAGCAGAATATTGATCATCGGCATAAGCAGATAATCCAGCAATGATGACCAACCTACCATAAACCCAAGATGGGGATTTATTGATTTTTGTACGTAAGTATAGGCAGATCCTGCTGATGGAAAGCGTTTTACCAGTTTCCCATAACTCAATGCTGTAAATAAAATGGCGATCAGCGCGAGAGCATAAGATGTCGCAACGTGTCCGCTGGTCAATCCAGAAACAATGCCGAAGGTGTCAAAGATAGTCATTGGCTGCATGTAGGCAAGCCCCATCATGACCACCTGAAACAGGGTCAGTGTTCTTCTTAGTTGAACACGATTGCTTGCACTGGTTTGGTTAGTGTCAAGTGTGAGAGTAGTATTATGCGACATGAGCGAAATCTCCCATAACTTCGATTTGGGTCCTAATACAACTACTTAATCGATAGTTAGTGGGTAGACTTCGCATCTGTCTATAGACAGAAAAGAAAGAAGAGTTATTAGAAGACAGCGAACTGACGGAGGACCATGCCCCATAATCATCGTTGCAGCAGCAAGCGCCAATTGGCACGAGTGCAAAAGTGAATAATTGCTCCATGTTTGCGTTCCTCAGTACAGCAGCCCGTTCTTATAATGGCCGCTTATGGTCAGTATCGATCCGGAACAAAATCCGGCCTCTTGGTGTTGTGAAAAATAACTCAAAGCAAAAAAATAACTGGTGCATATTTACACACCAGCTATTTTTTAGTGCACGCATTTTGCATTTCACGCCTAGAAATAGCAAGAGCTATCACACTAAAAATTCATTATTTTTTACAATACCGGAAAGCCTAATGAAATAGGCTTTCACCGAACCTGTGCAGAAACTTAACGCTATCATATCCCTTGTTTGGCGTTTAATAAATTTTTAGCACAAAGGGAAACTACTTGCTATTTAATTGTGACCACAAAAAGATCAACCTTTCATCATAAAACTGATGAAAGGTTGATTTAATATTACGTTTAAATATTAATTTAAATGACTAATACTAATAAAAAACCGAAGTATTAATTAAAAATCATAATTAATACCGATGTTATAGCGGCGGCCATCTAGAACAGCAT
This sequence comes from Xenorhabdus aichiensis, assembly GCF_028598775.1. Taxonomy (NCBI): domain Bacteria; kingdom Pseudomonadati; phylum Pseudomonadota; class Gammaproteobacteria; order Enterobacterales; family Morganellaceae; genus Xenorhabdus; species Xenorhabdus aichiensis. The sequence goes on along the minus strand of NZ_JAQRFO010000017.1, from coordinate 64,510 downwards.
CATGAGTTTTCTCAGTAACACGCTTGTCAAAGACGTTGTAGATACCACCCAATACGCGCAAATTCTTCGTCAAGTTATACGTCATCCCCAAATCAATGAAAGTGTAAGATGGTGTACCATTCTTCACACCAGAGCGATATACATAATTTGTTGATTTACTTCTGAAATTAATGCGAGCCCACGTATCCATTTCTGGTAATGCCTGCCAGTTCAAGGTAGAGTTAGCCATATGTTTTGGCATTTTATTCAATGACTGACCTTTATACTTACCGCTTTTCTGCTCCGACTCGGTATAAGTATAGTTTGCAGCCAAGGACACGTTTTCTACGATATCCCAGCTCATGGTGGCTTCTATACCACGGATGTTCGCTTTATCCAAGTTTGTACGCTTGTTGATAAAGTCATAAGTGACATCACCTTCTGATTTACACGGATTACCAGTATCCTTATTACACTCTCCAACTTCAGTGATCTTGTCTTTAAAATCTGTATTAAAGACAGTTACACCAACGTTAAAGTTATCTTGGTTATTCCAGATAACACTAATCTCTTCACTGACGCTTTTCTCTGGCTTGAGCTCCGAATTCCCTTTAATCATTCCATTAAGGGAGCTACCACCCGTTGCCTGTCCCCAATTAGGGGCAACCTGTCGTAATTCAGGGGAACGATAACCAGTAGAAACACCACCTTTAATCGTCCACTGTTCATCTGCATGCCATACACCATACAGACGAGGCGTCCAGTGTGCCCCAAAGTTTTCGTCTTTATTTAATCGAACACCACCCGTCAGAGCAAAATCATTGGTCATTTGCCATTCATCTTCCGCAAACAATGCCCAACTCCAACGAGTTAATTTACTGACATCTTTTGCTGAATCTAATTTATTACCAGCATCTCGTAAATCTTCATAGCGATACTGACCTCCTACACTTAACGTATGATCATCTAATATAAACGTAGTTTGGTTATTAAATAACGTATCGTTATATTTCATTTCACGCTCAGGGTTACGCGATTCATCCCTCTGAACATAAGAAGTCATTGTACCGAAGTCATAAACGCCATTATGGGTAATCGAATAGTTATTACGTTTATAGCGGCTTATGTCATCTTTACAAGATTTTGGCTGACAATCGCGAGTTTTACCGATGGTTGAGTCTCGATCCTGCTCATAACGCCCAGCCTCAAATTCGAAAGTATTCTGTTCATCAGGTGTCAGAGAGAAAGTTGCTGCACCATTACGCATTTCCTGCTCTCTAAAGCCACCAAGAAACTTGTCTTCATTGCGATGAGAAAACAGACCATTGACTTTCAATCCTAACAGACCATCAATTAATGGCCCCGCAGCATAAGCACTGGTCTGGTAGCTATTACCTGAATTTTTACGTTCAGTCAGAGTAGTATCTGCACGCAGGCTGGTATGCCACTCTTTCTGTACCTTACGGGTAATAATATTGATTACGCCGCCCATAGCATCAGAACCATAAAGAGAGGACATCGGCCCACGCACGACTTCGATACGTTCAATTGATGCTAATGGTGGCAACCATCCCTGTTCGATACCAGAACCATCACTATTTGGGCGGGTGCTGCGAGTATCAACACGTTTACCATCAATCAGAATCATAGTATATTTTGAAGCCATACCACGAATACTGATATCACTACCACTACCACCACCAGTCACAACTACCCCTGGTACATCTTTCAGTGCATCCGTGACATCACGATAAGATTTCGTTTCTAACTGTTCACGACTAACTACCGAAATAGAAGCGGGTGCATCTTCAATCTTTTGCTGGAAACCTGCTGCTGTAGTTACAACAATTTTGTCTTCACCATTATTGGCAGCCAAGACTGTGCCGGATGAAATAGCGGCAATAATTCCCAATACGATTTTTCTTTTTACAAAAACAGCCATTCCCAGTTCTCCAAAAGGCAGAATAAAATTATTTAATAATTAATATGGATAATCGATATACGCTCAAAGTACAGGGATAATTATTTATCCCTGTCAGTGTTATATTTATTAAGCTTTAGTTTTAATAAAACTATCTATTTGTCTTTATTACTCTAATTAGCCAATTCCGTCACTAAACCATCAATTAATACCTGAGGCACGCCCTGAGAACAATGTTCAATGCGGCCTTTTACACCATAAACCTGTGCCAGACTATCTGATGTAATTACCTGCTCAGGTGTGCCTTCGGCAATTAACTCACCTTTTTTCAGCATTAATACATGGTCACCATGACGCAATGCAATATTAATATCGTGAACAACAATAATCGTAATAATATTACGGCGACGAGTTTCACGTGCTACTAAATCCATGACGTGGTACTGGTAATTTAAATCCAGCGCACTTAATGGCTCATCCAATAATAACAGTGTCGGCTTCCTGATTAATGATTGAGCCAATCCCACTAACTGCTTCTGTCCACCTGATAATTGATCCAAATAGCTGAGCGCTAAATGTTCAATACCAAGCTGACGTAACAGTTCCATGACTTCATTCTCACATTGTTTGCTGCTTACACCACCTGATGCTCGCTGGGCAACAATCACGGATTCCAGTACATGGAGATGAACCCCCTCCGGCAACGACTGAGGCAGGTAAACTACACCCTGAGCGCGTTGAGCGAAATTCATCTGCATCAAATCCTGCCCATTGAGCAACAGTTCACCTCTAGCTTTATTAAGCCCCGCCAATGAACGAAGAAGTGTGGACTTTCCACTGCCATTAGGCCCCAGCAATACCGTGATTTGACCACGAAGCAATGACTTAACATCCAGATTTTCAATCACCGGATGTTTAGCATACCCGGCCGTGAGTCGGTTGATTTTCAGTCCCTGATTCATATACTTCCCTTATGGCGTAAAATAATGCTCAGGAAGAACGGAACACCAATCAGCGATGTGACGATGCCCACCGGTATGATAATTCCGGGGATCAGGTTTTTGGATGCAATAGACGCCATCGACAACACTAATGCACCAATCAATGCGCTCGCAGGTAAGTAGAAACGGTGATCCTCACCAAACATCATTCTGGCAATATGAGGGGCGATCAGCCCGATAAACGCAATCGGCCCGACAAACGCTACCGCCAGTGCGGTTAGGATACTGATGCGCAGCAATGTTCCCAGACGAAGACGGCTGATGTTGATACCAAAACTGGCTGCACGATCTTCACCTAAGCGCAATGCTGTCAGCTTCCAAGAGTTCATCATTGAGATAGGCATAATCATGAGAAATACCAGCAACATAATGCCGAGCTTTTCCCATGTAGCCCTTGCAAGGCTACCCATCGTCCAAAAAACCAGACCCTGTAAAGTGTCTTCTGTAGCGATAAACTGCATCATAGAAACCAGCGCTTCGAAGGTAAACACCATCGCAATGCCAAACAACACAACGCCAGACGTTGCCACTCTTGTCCAGCGTGTAATGCCATCAAGCATCAAGGCAGCCAGTAAGGCGAAGATAAAGGCGTTTGCAGAGATAAGCCATTGATCCGGTATTCCTGGGATACCAATGCCAAGCACTATGGCCAATGCCGCACCAAATGAGGCAGCATTGGAAACACCCAAGGTAAATGGACTGGCCAGTGGGTTATTCAAGATGGTCTGCATTTCAGCACCTGCCAATCCAAGCGACAGGCCGATGACTACCGCCATCAAGGCATAGGGTAATCGAATGTCCCAAACGATCACCCGCGTTCCTGCATCAACACTTTCCGGCGAAACTAGTGTCTGCCAAAGGGCTTGCAGTGATAACCCTGATGGCCCCATTGTAAAATCCAGTACCAAAGAGGCACCAATCACCAAAATAATGAAAAATATCAATGCAATACGTCGATGCAAAATATGACGATAGCGTGCTTTTACATCGCACTCACTCAATTGTTGTTTCACCATTGGCATAGGTTCGGTAGTGATGCTCATTTTTATTACCCGTTTACTGCTTACTTCTCACTGACCCAATACGTGCCTGCTGGTTCAACAGCCAAGAATTTATTATGAAGCTCTTTCAATGTTTGCTGTGGATCTAGATCAGCAAATTTTTCAGGGTAGAACCATTTAGCAAAGACCTGAGTCACCACAACGTTATAAGGTGAGTTGTAATAATGATGCCAAATACTGTAGCTACGTCCTTCTTTCACTGCAGTCAAGGTGTTGATACCTTTACGTGCAGTGATAGTTTTCAGCCCAGCGCGGGCAATATCCGCAGAAGTTTTGGCACCCATTTGAACGCCTTCACCTTTCTCACCCGGATCCTGAGCACCACTTGCAATATAAATATAAGGATCTGCGGCAATTACTTTTTCCAGATTCATCACTCCCAATGGTGATGGCAATACATCTTTGGCAATGTTTTTGCCTCCAGCCAAGTCAATGAAATTCCCCATGTTGCCATTACCTGCCGTACCACAGCAATCTTCACTGGAACCTGCTCTCAACTCAATAAAGACTGAAGGTTTCTGAGCTTCCGCTATGCGGTCAGTGATATCAGTGACTAATTTTTGATTCTTTTCATAAAAATCAGCGTAAGCGTTAGCTTGCTCTTCACGATGCAGCATTTTACCCAGCATGCGAATGCTCGGTAATGTGTTTTTCAAAGGGTCGTTGCGGAAATCGACAAAAACAACAGGAATACCTGCTTTTTCCAACTGCTTAACCAGCTCACTGTTTTTTCCTGGCCCATGCCCAGACAAGCCGAAAATAGCGACATCTGGATTGAGCGTCAGAACTTTTTCAGAACTGACACTGTCAGCGCTGGTGTTACCTATCAGGGGAATATTATCAATTTCAGGGAATTTAGCTTTATAAATAGAGTAAGTTTGTGGGTCCAGTTTACGAAAATCACCTTGCCAGCCAACGATACGCGCTAAAGGTTTGTCTCCTTCCAATAGTGCAAGGGAATGGAATAGACGCCCTTCTCCCAACAAAATACGATTGACTTTTTCAGGCACCTCAACAGTACGCCCAGCAACATCCGTGACTGTTTCAGCCCAAGATGCAAAACTCACCATCATAGCGGAGCTTGCCAGTAGACTGATACTCATACCCTTCACGACTGCTCGAAATACAAACTTCACTTTAGTTAGCCTCTTCATACGACAATTATGGCGCTAACAATAAAGCAAATAAGAATACTTATCAATGCGATTAACTCAGGATCTCCACAATTTACTGACTATATTCTTCCCGTAATACCATGAGAAATAAAAACCGCCAATTTCATCACAGAAGAGGCGGTTTTTTGTAATATATAAATAATAATAAGTTAATTAATAAATATCAATTTGTTGATGTTTATTAACAAATTATTCATTGTCTGTAAGTTTTAACGATGGAAATTCCATCTCACTACATCTAACAAACCGCGTTTTCTTTTTCAGTTTGTAGCTGAACCAGATAATCAGGAATAACGGAATACCGATATAAGTCGCAGTTACACCGTACCAATCAATATTATCTTGCAAAAACGCCTGATAGTTCTGCCCCAATGTGATCATTAAACACAACACAAACGCAAAAATCGGCCCGATAGGGAAAAAACCTGAGCGATAGGGTAGCTCATTCAAGTCCCGTCCTTGCGCGATGTAACCCTTACGGAAACGGTAGTGGCTGATTGCAATCCCAAGCCACGCAATAAACCCTGTCATACCTGAGGTATTTAATAGCCACAGATATACAGTCTGGTTGCCGAACATTGAACTGAAGAAACACAACCCTGCGACCACAGTAGTCGCGTAAAGTGCATTACGTGGAACGCCCCCTTGTGACAAATGACCAAAAATCTTAGGGGCCTTACCTTCCCTCGCCAACGTGAACAACATGCGGGTAGAAGCATACATTCCCGAATTTCCCGCTGAAAGTACAGCCGTCAATATCACTGCGTTCATCACCGCAGCCGCAGATAACAACCCTGCATTTTCAAATACCAGCGTGAACGGGCTGACACTGATATCTTTCACATCATTACGCAATAAGTTGGAGTCAGTATAAGGAATGATCAAGCTGATAATCAAAATGGCAAAAACATAAAATAATAAGATCCGCCAGAATACCTTGCGTACAGCTCGCGGAATATTTTTCGCCGGATCTTTTGATTCCCCTGCCGTAATACCAATCAGTTCGGTTCCCTGAAATGAGAAACCGACAATCATTGCCACTCCAATCATGGCAGCAAACCCACCGGCAAATGGTGCATCACCCACTTGCCAATTCTGCCAGCCCGCACCTTCAGCACCTTTCATGATACCGGTGATCATCAAAATACCAACAATAATGAAGACAATAATCGTAGAGACTTTGATCAGGGAAAACCAGTATTCAGCTTCACCAAAACCTTTAACAGAAATGAAGTTCAGCAGGAAAATTATGCCAAGAAACAACGCACTCCATACCCAACCCGGTACATCATTGAACCAGTACCCCATGACCAACTGTGCTGCCACAAGGTCAACAGCTATCGTAACGGCCCAGTTATACCAATAGTTCCATCCCAACGCGAAGCCAAAACCTTCATCAACATATTTGGAGCCATAAGTTGAAAATGAGCCCGAAACTGGCATGTAAGCTGCCAATTCGCCCAAGCTGGTCATCAGGAAATAAACCATCAGGCCAATTAATGCATAGGAAAGTAAGGCTCCACCAGGACCCGCCCGTGAAATTGTTGCACCGGAAGCAACAAATAACCCTGTGCCAATTGACCCTCCAATGGCAATCATCGCCATATGTCGCGCTTTTAATTCACGGCGCAGGGTTCTTGGAGCCTGATCCCTTGGTGTGCTTTGTTCTTGAGACATTCTATCCCTATATCATTGAAAGTAGTTCTAATGTGGAATTGTAACAAATCCCCGTATCGAGAATAGCGGCGATTAGCGATTATAAGATACCTTCATAATTGACCGCCGATTATAAGCTACACGATTATTTTCGTATTACTAGTTCCATGTAGGCATACTAGATCGTTATTATTTACAATAGCTCAACAATTTTTGTAGTGCATTGGACATATGTTTCTGACGGTGATAAATCAGATAGAGTGTACGATAAAGATTCAGTTCAGGGATCACCAACTCAACTAATGTGCCATTTTTCAATTGCTCTTGGACGACCCGCCGCGAAAGGCAACTGATGCCCATACCATACTGAACTGCATGTTTAATCGCTTCCGAATTTCCCAATTCCATCGCAATATTGAATCGAGGCATTTGCGAGAACAAAAGGTGATCCAGCACTTCCCTTGTGCCTGAACCTTTCTCTCTCAATATCCAAGGCTCTTTAATCAAATCTTCCACAGTAAAGTCACGCTGTGAAAGTGAATTTTTCGGTGAGCAGAAGATAATCAACTCATCTTCCATCCACGGTTGGGTAATCAATTCAGGATTGTGACATAAGCCTTCAATCAATCCTAAATCGACGCGAAATTCGACAACCGCCTTTATGACATCTTCGGTATTACTGATATTCAATTCCAATGGTGTATCAGGATAGTCCTGACGATATTTCGACAGCATTTCAGGTAACATGTAATTGCCAATGGTGCTGCTGGCCGCTAACCGCAGCGCTCCCAATTCCAGTTTAAAAAGCTGTTCTACTTCACCAGCCTGTTCAAGTAATGCTAATGCTTTGGGATACAGCAAACGGCCATGTTCATTGGTCACTAACCGCTTTCCTACTCTATCAAAAAGCTGCACACCCAATTGCCCTTCGAGATCCGTCAGTGAAGCGCTCACCGCAGATTGTGATAACGCTAAATGCTGAGAAGCCTGTGTCGTTGAACCACTTTTCAGAACTTCTGCAAAAATCTCCAGTTGTCTCAGAGTGATACGCATATGGCCTCGCGGGAAGCAAAAATAAAAGTGTAAGATAATCTTGATTCTAGACAGTATTAAGCAACTTAACAAAAGTCACACTTAATTAATCCATTTTACTGGTTATATATATAAATATTATCAATTTTATTGATTAAAAAGCTTGGCATATGCTTATTCTCAAAATACATAAGCAATATGAGTAGCAATAATGTCTGAAAGTCAACTTGGCAGAATCGACAGTCCCCAGCACAATCCGGTACTGATATTAATTCCCGGATTCACACTAACCGCAGTTCTGACTGCAATCGCTATCCATGTAGGCGGCATGCCGTGGTTTATCAATATGGGATTAGGTGCCCTGACACTTGCAATTCTTTTGGGGATTATTGTCGGAAATACGTTTTATCCTCTCTTGAAGCCCACTTGTGATAAAGGGGTTCATTTCGCTAAATACTACCTGCTGCGCGCTGGTATCATCCTTTACGGCTTTCGTCTAACGTTCCAACAAATCACAGATATTGGTGCAACAGGGTTACTGATTGATGCCATTATGCTTTCTTCCACCTTTTTCATCTCCTTATGGCTTGGACGGACCTTTTTGGGCTTGGATAGTCAAACCGCAGTATTGATTGGTGCAGGGAGCAGTATTTGTGGAGCCGCAGCCATCATGGCAACCGAGCCAGTGGTTAAGGCATCTGCCAGTAAAGTGGCTGTTGCAGTTTCTACCGTGGTAATTTTCGGGACGCTCGCAGTATTTATCTATCCATGGTTTTACCAGCTCAATGCCCATTACCAATGGCTTCCTTTCTCTCAAGAAACATTCGGTATCCTTTCTGGTTCAACGATTCACGAAGTCGCTCAAGTCGTTGCTGTTGGGCATGCATTAGGCAACAATGCCGGGAATGCAGCCGTCATCAGCAAAATGATCCGTGTCATGATGCTGGCTCCCTTTCTGTTACTACTCTCTGGTTATATTAGTCGGATGGAGGCTAAAAACTTTGGTAGTGATCAAAATAAATCCCCGATCAGCATTCCGTGGTTTGCTATATTTTTCATTGCTACAGCAGGTCTAAACTCTTTTCATTTATTACCTGGCTCCCTTATCAAACATATCATTACCGCCGATAACATCATGCTAGCGATGGCAATGGTTGCATTAGGTTTAACGACTCATATCAGCACCATTCGTCAGGCTGGAGTTAAGCCGATTCTGCTGGCATTCTTCCTGTTTATTTGGCTGATGGCTGGAGGATTAATCGTCAATCAAGGAATCCAACATTTATTGGGTTAAGTGGGAACAAACGCCAAGTTGCATTCTCTGTTTCTGACAGAGATTTTATTGGCAAGATGAACAATGCCATAATAGTAAAACAAAATTAGAAGAGGAAAAAATATGAAATTTGTTGGAGCCCATGTGAGCGCTGCTGGTGGTGTTGATCAGGCGGTGATCCGAGCGCATGAGTTACAGGCAACCGCCTTCGCCTTGTTCACGAAAAATCAGCGCCAATGGCATGCCCCACCGTTATCGGCAGATGTCATTGATAAGTTCAGAGCCAATTGTGAACGTTATGGCTATGGCAGCCAACAAATCCTTCCCCACGACAGTTACCTGATCAACCTTGGTCATCCCGAAGCGGAAGCACTGGAAAAATCCCGCTCCGCCTTTCTTGATGAAATGCAGCGTTGTGAACAACTAGGCATTGATTTACTTAACTTCCATCCAGGAAGTCATCTCAAAAAAATCGATATTGATAAATGCCTCGCCCGAATTGCCGAGTCTATCAATATCGTGCTGGACAAAACACAGGGTGTAACCGCTGTCATTGAAAACACTGCCGGTCAAGGAACCAATCTCGGCTTTAAATTTGAACAAATCGCAACCATTATTGAAGGTGTTGAAGATAAAAACCGTGTTGGCGTCTGTATTGATACCTGCCATGCTTTTGCGGCAGGTTATGACTTACGCACGGAAAAAGACTGCGAAGCAACTTTCGAGGCATTCGATAAAATTGTTGGGTTCAAGTACCTGCGAGCTATGCATCTCAACGACGCTAAAAGCGAATTTTCCAGTCGTGTTGATCGCCATCATAGCCTTGGAGAAGGCAATATTGGCAATACGCCGTTCAGCTACATTATGAAAGATGACCGTTTCAATGGCATTCCATTGGTTCTTGAAACGATCAATCCAAGCATCTGGGATCAGGAAATTGCTTGGCTGAAATCCCAACAGAATTGATTACCTGAAAGAAGTCAGCTCGATCTTTGACATCATTGATGCAAGTTCAGTGCGGCTCCTGATCCCTACATTCGGCTGGCTGACCGTAAGTGCAGAAACTGCGGTTGCCAGACGCAAAGTGTGTTCACTGGTTTCACGCATTAATAAGCCGTAAACTAATCCTCCCACCATCGAGTCTCCAGCCCCAACAGTACTGACTATTTCACAATGCGGTGGTTTTGCCAGCCATGCGCCTGAGGCATTGACCCATAACGCCCCTTGCTCTCCCAATGAAATAACGACATGGGCAATCCCTCTATTACGCAATTCATGGGCGGCTTTAATCACACTATCCAAGTCAGGCAATGGCTTACCAGCCCAAATTTCCAATTCATAACGATTAGGTTTTACCAGCCACGGTGACGCCTCCAGACCAGCAACAAAGGCTTCCCGACTGCTGTCAAAAATGATACAGGGGCAACGCTGTTTCAATTGCAGCATCCAATCTGCAAATGATTCCGGTAAAATGCCCTCTGGCAAACTACCACTGACCACCACCATATCGAACTGCCTCAGCCAGTCGAGAGAATCACTGACAAAATGGTTCCACTCTTCTGCTGTCACATGGAAACCTGAAAAATTGAAATCCGTCACTTCACCGTATTTTTCTGTCAATTTCACATTGATACGCGTTCGGCCTGAGACCAAATGAAAGCGGTTTACCATGTTGTTTTCACCAAAGAACTGCTGAAATCCTTCCTGATTTTCTCGTCCCAGAAAACCGCTGACCGTAACGTCAATGCCCAAGTCACGCAGCACCTTCGCAACATTGTTCCCTTTACCAGCAGCATGCAACCCTGCGGTCTGTACGCGATTAACTGTTCCCTTGGTAATATCTGGGCATAAGCCAACTAAATCATAAGCTGGATTTAAAGTAATTGTGGCAACTCGACGACTCATCTTGCCCGGTGTCTCCTGAGTAAACAATCATAAGTAATATTAAGATTTCTCTGTTATTTATAACATCAAAATTGAATCGTTTCAGTTAAAATTACCACTTGATTGATCGTTGTGTTATCTCGATCCAAAAGTAAAAATATGCCGAAAGAAGATTTTTCGTCAGATGACGAAAATAAAACTACTACAGATAATTTAAAATCTATCTTCATCATCATCATGAATAAGTTCCAGCCGGAGGAATATACAGTGTCAGTTGTTGTCGGAGTTGGTGTCATCATTATTAATGATAAAGGTGAAGTCCTGCTGGGAAAACGCACCAGCAAGCACGCACCCTATTGGTCAATCTTTGGTGGGCACGTCGATCCAGGTGAAACTTTTGAAGAATGCGCCATCCGGGAAATTCAAGAAGAAACTGGATTAACGATTCAAGATCCTAAAGTCTATGGCGTCTGCAATAACCTCGAAACCTACCATGAAGAAGGAAAACATACAGTTTCTGTCTGTTTATTGGCACATCACCCTGGAGGCGAGCCACAACTAATGGAACCTGAAAAATGTGAGCAGTTAATCTGGTGTGATCCTAATCAGCTACCAGAACCCCACTTTGAAGCCAGCCGTAATGCCATCAAGCTATGGCAAATGGAAAAACTCTATCTTATCGCTTAAAACAACCCATCTTCTCAAATGCTTTTCAAGCGGGTTATTTTATATAACCTGCTCCCACATTTGTATGAAAAATACAACAAAAGGAATTTACTTATCATCCATAAATATTTGTTTACACATATCATTCATTAACGTATCGTCAAGCTAGTACAAGGTAGTACTATTAATTAGGAGTCTATATGACCATTGAGGTAACGCAAAGTTTAAAACGTCCCTCCATACTTGGAGGCGCAATGATCATTGCCGGTACTGCTGTCGGTGCAGGTATGTTTTCCATTCCTATTGCTACTTCAGGCGTATGGTTTACAGGATCAATAATTTTGCTGGTGTATACTTGGGCATGTATGTACTTCTCTGGCTTAATGATTCTGGAAGCTAATCTGAATTATCCGTCTGGCTCTAGTTTCCATACTGTTACTAAAGATTTACTGGGTAAAGGTTGGAGTACCCTCAATGGTTTATCTATCGCCTTCGTTTTGTATATCCTGACCTATGCTTATGTTTCAGCTGGCAGCTCGATTTTGTTTCATAATATTACGCATCTCCTTCCCCTGCCTCAATCAGGAACTGGGTTGCTGTTTGCACTGATCGTTGCCTTTATTGTCTGGATGTCCACCAAAGCAGTTGATCGCTTAAGTACCATTTTGATAGGCGGCATGGTAATAACATTTATCATGTCAGTTGGAGGCATGTTTACCGAAGTCAAATCAACGGTCTTATTTGATCAAGCCAATACTGAAGCCAGCTATTTACCATATACTTTCATGGCGCTACCTTATCTGCTGGCCTCATTTGGCTATCACGGTAATGTCCCGGGTCTGGTGAAATATTACCATAAAGACAGTAAAGCCGTTGCACACAGCCTGTTCTACGGCACATTAATCGCATTGGTCATCTACATTTTGTGGCAGTATGTGATTCAGGGAAATATTCCCCGTGAAGCCTTCAAGCAGATCATCGCCGATGGGGGTAATATCGCTAATTTACTGCAACAGATGGATAATACGTCCAATAATACTACCGTAGCCCAACTTTTAAATACCTTCTCATATATGGCATTGGCAAGTTCATTCTTGGGTGTATCTCTGGGTCTGTTTGACTATCTGGCTGATTTTTTCGGATTCAACGACAGTGGAAAAGGTCGTTTTAAAACCGCACTGGTGACATTCATTCCACCAACAGTACTGGCGTTAATCTTTCCGAACGGTTTCCTATATGCGATCGGCTTTGCAGGGCTAGCGGCAACGATTTGGGCGGTTATCGTTCCAGCCCTGATGGCTCGTGCTAGCCGTTTGCGCTATCCAAACGCCAGCTATCAGGCTCCCGGCGGTAATTTCCTGATTGTCTTTATCATTCTGTTCGGACTGATAAATGCTACAGCTCACATTCTCTCCCTATTTGATGTATTACCTGCTTATCATTGATGTGTCCCCATGCCTCAGTATTTTTACTGGGGTTTTCATATCATCTCTTGCCTAATGCGCTGACTGCGAGTAATTTTGTCGCCACTTCAACATTCATTCCATTATTTCCTTATTTTTACGGAAGGTATCTATGGCTAAAGCCAATGAAATTAAGCGCGGAACTGCAATCAGTCACAATGGAAAATTATTATTAGTTAAAGACATCGATATTCAGACACCCAGTGCGCGTGGTGCCAGCACACTGTATAAGATGCGCTTTACTGATGTTAGAACTGGTCAGAAAGTGGAAGAGCGCTTCAAAGGTGATGATATTCTCGAAACCATCACATTGACCCGCCGCAGTGTCAATTTTTCTTATATTGATGGTGATGAATATATCTTCATGGATGATGAAGATTTCACCCCTTATCACTTTAAGAAAAATCAAATCGAAGAAGAATTACTGTTTATTCCTGAAGAAGGTTTGCCGGGAATGCAAGTTTTGACAATGGATGGGCAATTGCTGGCTCTCGAATTACCACAAACTGTTGATATGATCATTGAAGAAACCACGCCGAGTATTAAAGGAGCATCAGCAAGTGCTCGTACAAAACCCGCTAAAATGAGTACAGGACTCACTATTCAAGTGCCTGAATACCTGAGTTCAGGCGAAAAAATCCGCATTCACATTGCAGAACGTCGTTATATGGGACGTTGTGATTAATTCTATATCCTTAAAATATGAATTGCTCTTTTTATCAAAAGGGAAAGAGCAATTCATCACCTATTAAAATCAGAAGTAATCCACATTAACGATCGCCACACGTTTTTGACTATCAGTCCACTTCACACTGGAAACGCCTATATTGCCAGGAAGCATGACCTCGCCGGTTGTTTTGTGAGTTGAAATGATTTGCTTTACAGTGAGGTTTTTCCCCAACCGATAGCAAGAGATATTGGCCTGAGTATTCGATACGACAACTTGACATCCTGGGTCAACAATAGAACCTGAAAACTGAATTTGTCCTCCGGTAGGTTGCGCATATCCATAAGATATCCATGAAACCAACAAACAGCTAATTAACAATTTAAGATAATTTTGCATGGTCACCTCACTTTCGTTTTTCCATTAACTAAAACTCAGTTACCTTTATTCCTTCATCTCCATCATAATTATTTCACATGAAAAAAAATACAACATTGACACTTTTTATTGATTCATATCAAAAATGAATTTTTAGCTCAAAAAAAGACATTACTTTTATTAAGTGATTTACAAGTCGATTATTAATAACTATTATTTAAACAAAATTATAAAAAAATTTTACAATTAATATTTATACTTATACTTATATTTATAGATTAAATAAACAATATGATTAGAAAGGTGTTATATGATTTTTAGTGATAAATGACAGTGACAATTGCTAACTTCTTGCTAACTTTTTGTTTTCTTCCATCCACCTTATTTCTTTTATTCCAATATGCTTTGGTAATAGGTAGTCATTATTTTTTTGATATTCTATATTTTTATCTTGATTAATCTGTTCGCCATTGTTCCAGCAGGTTAGTTCAGTACGTTCTTCATCCCAATTAAACTGACATGGAGACTCAACAATAGCGCCATAAAATTGAATAGATCCAGAACTTGAGGATGGTAGATCATACGCCATTACAGGATAAGACAAGGATGTACATAAAAAAGTCGTCATTTTTCGTAACATAAGCATTTAACCTCCACTACAGATATTATTATCTTTTTTTCAGCTTTAGCCCCACGCTAAATTAGAAAGCCAGATAATGGTACAACGCTCTGCTATCTATATAACGATATAACGGAAAATGAAACAATTTCTTTATAGTTTTTATTTATACAGACCACAATTCGACATAATATTCTAACAAGTTAGGATATGGTAAAACCAATTTGTAGTTATTTAATAATAGTCAGTGCTCAAAATTGAGACAAATATATATTATCGGTACCGAAGTAGGGATTTAGCTATTTTTCCGATATTACGAAATTATTTACATACTAATGATAGCTACGCCAGCCTGCAAATTGTATAAATATGCTGATATCTCCATGCGTTAGCAACGACGTGCCAGAGCGATTACTCTTTGCTATAAATTTTGCTATAGTACTCACCCAGTTAATTTGACTACCAAAATCTACTTTCGTTTTAAATAGGTATCTCATGACCCGCAGTAATCCATTATCTATATTTATACTTAATATGCTCGGTATCGCCCTGTTTTTCTCATGGTACTTGCCTGAGAATCACGGTTTTTGGTTTCACATTGATGCAGCTATTTTTCATTTCTTTAATGAAAAACTGCTTCCAAATTCCAGATTTGCACTGTTTGTCGCCATCGTGAATATCAGGACATTTGATGTCATATCACTTCTGTGTATGGGCTTACTCTATTACAGCGCATTTCGCAAACAGGACTATGCGGGTAAACGCCGTCTTTTCATGATAGGGCTGGTAATGTTAGTCACTGCTGTCATTATTAATCAAATAGGCCACAAAATCCCCGTCAGCCGCCCAAGCCCAACATTAACATTCGAAAATATTAATCGCGTGGACGACATGATAAGTTGGCATACAAAAGATTCTTCCAAAAACAGTTTCCCTGGTGATCATGGATTAATGCTATTGATTTTTAGTTGTTTTATTCTTCGCTATATCTCTCGCGGCGCATTTTTCATTGCCCTGCTGATTATGATCACCTTTGCCCTCCCGCGCATTATGGCAGGTGCTCATTGGTTTACAGATATTGCTATCGGTTCATTATCCCTGACATTAATTGGAATGAGCTGGGTATTACTGACACCCTTAAGCGATATTATGGCAACATGGCTGGATAAAAAACTGCCGTATATTAGGCGTACTAATTAAAATAGTAATGATGAGGAGATATTGCTTATCTCCTCAAAACTACACAATTTTTACCAAACAGGTATAAAATAGCAACAATCATTCTAACTCCTTAGTTCCTAATCTAATTTTTTGTAAAGAACGCTTTTTGTATCTCGCTTTTTACTCATCATTTCTGTACTCTTCACTGTACCCTATTATTAAAATAACATGTTTTGTAAAGATATTAATAAAATGTGTTGCTTCGCACACTTTAGGGACAGAAAATTTGTTAATTCACCATCTTCTGACTACGCTTTAAAACGTTTAGTGTTTCCATGATGGCGATAAGTCACTTTAAGGGCTGCAAGGGAAAATCAATATAATGGTCAAGTCTCAACCAATACTGAGATACATATTGCGGCTAATACCTGCAATTCTCGCGGCAGTGGTACTAACCGCATGTAGTTCGCCAGACTCCCAAATGCGTAGTAAAAAAGCGGATACTCATGCAGTAAACAGCCAAAAGCATTTCTTACTGCAAGCGTCTCAGGATGAGTTTGAGACTCTAGTTAAAAATTTGGATACTAAATCCAAAATCCTTAACCAATATGCAGACTGGAAAGGTGTTGCCTATCGGCTTGGTGGGAATACAAAGCGCGGCATTGATTGCTCTGCTTTTGTCCAACGTACCTTCCATGATCAGTTCGATATAGATCTACCACGTTCTACATCAGAGCAGCAAAAAATTGGCCAAACCGTCAGCCGTTCTAAATTACGGGCAGGTGATTTAGTTCTGTTCAAAACAGGTATTTATATGCGCCATGTTGGTATTTACATCGGCAATAACCAATTTGTACATGCCTCGACCAGTAATGGAGTGATCGTTTCCAAATTGACCGATACCTACTGGACTAAACGGTACTACGGCGCAAGACGAGTTCTGCGAGATGTGAACAAAGTCTCCTGACTATAAGCTTAATTCCCTTGCAGACATAAAAAAACGCTTCCAAAGGGAAGCGTTTTTTTATCCAATTGTTATCCACTAAAGTGGGTACAACGCCGTTATGTTTTCTGCAATCGCAGCACCTAATGTCTTGAGCCGACATATCACTGCACTCTCATCCTCTTTAGCAAAAAACAAACATGGCTCACCTTCCCACTCAATTACTGCGCTCAATATTTGCATATCAGCAATAGATTGATTCAAACTATGCAAAATAACCCGAGCATTTTCACCTTCATGGCTTAACAATTTCAGCCCCATCAGGCTATTTCCTATATCTGTTTCTTCTGTTGGTAAAATTTCAACTTTCGTACCAACGAAGCCAGATGACCACCGATAACTTTGCGGCAGTCTATGTACTACCGAAAGTTGGATATTATCCACGTATTATTCCTATCAGAAACAACATTAATACATCTAACCACCAGCTGTAGGCTATCGATTCATCAAAACCGAATAACCCCCCAACAAAAAGCAAACAAAAAAGTAAACAAAAAGTTAAAATAAAATCCGATTTATCACACGATTTTCATCTTCCATTTTAGAAAAATGAGATCAAACTCGCATTTTGTATATATTTATACTGTTTAGGTAAAAAATTCAACTTATTTTTATGCAAATAAGCAACTTCTCATTCAAATTTCATTTACATATCTGTGTGTATTAAGCCATGCCACGTACTGTAAAAAATAATATTTTTATATTACAATCAGTTAATTAACAATAAAACCATTTTAATCTATAGTCATGAATCCAATGGCATGAAGTTAACAAAAAATCAACAACCCAATATTGATTAGCATCATCAAATTAACAAATGTCTACATTTGTCTGCTGATTGATCGGTATTTTTTGTCTACCCAAAAAATCAATAACTTCTTTTGCTATTTCAAGATTTTTGGGGATTATATCTAAATCCAGCCACTATCAGGACAGGATAAAAAAATATTGGAATAACTCTATGATTTTTTTAATGTGGAGATAGGCAGTACGGCAAGTGTAAGGAAGCAATATATGAATTAAAAAAACAGAGGCTACCTTATGCTACCTGATAGCCCCTCTGATTATTTTATTTTTTGGCCTTATTCGCATAAATAATAAGTAACATTGCCAATATTACGCATAATGCCATTGAGCCCACCATCGGCCATGCGCTTTTTGCAGATACTGAAGACAAAATTGCGCCCACCAGAGCAGCAATACTGAAACGAATAGTTCCAGCCAGTGATGCAACCGTTCCAGCCATATGAGGATAATCGTCCAGAACAACAGCCATAGCATTAGAAGTGATCATGGAAATCCCACTGATATAAATTGCAACACCAATTACAAGAGAAATAAACCCTAAATCAAGTACAGTGCTAAACAATAACCACAAACCCATGACAAATTGCACAAACACGCCAAAATGCAGCATTTTCGATGCGCCATATTTGCGGACACATTGACTATTAATCATGGTCATAATGAACAGAAAAATAATGTTCAACCCAAAATAATAACCAAAATGTTGTGCAGAAACCCCGTTCAAGTCAATGTAAACAAATGCACCGGCACTAAGAAAAGAAAACATGCCTGCAAAAGAAAATCCACTTGCCAAGATGTAAAACAGCACCTGACGCTGCCGAAATAACATAGCAAACTGGTTAAAAATAGTTTTTAGATTGAATCGCTGCCTTCTCTCTTTCGGTAATGTTTCCCGGATAAAGAAAGCAACAAGAAACGCGGTTATCACTCCAGCAATCGAGATTGACCAGAAAATAGCATGCCAATTGAACCATACCATCATCAACCCACCTAACATGGGAGCCAACAACGGCGCAATGATCATCACCAAGGTCACAAAAGACATACTGCGGGAAAATTCATCTTTCGTGAACATATCTCGCATCAAGGCGTTGATCACAACACTTGCTGCTGCAGCAGAAAACCCATGCAGAAAGCGCATGGAAATAAAGGTATCAATATTTTGTGACAAAGCACACGCAGCAGAAGCAATGGCAAAAACAATCACACCACCCACAATGACTGGTTTACGTCCCAGACTATCTGACATTGGCCCATAGACCATCTGCCCAATGGCAAAACCCAAAATGTAACTACTCAGCGTCATTTGTACTCGACCGGCATCGACGCCAAAATTGGTGGCAATCGTTGGCATACTCGGCAAATACATATCAATTGCCAATGGCATCAACATAGAAAGCAAACCAAGGATCAAGACTAACCCCAAATAGGATAATCGTTGTTGTTGCACGCTTTAACTCCCGTAACAACTTGTTAAATAGATGGATAAAAGAAGGTTAAGGTGTTGGCACCTGTATGCTGTTAATTTCGTTTTTGGTCAATGCTCGATATTCTCCTGGCTCCAATGCAGAGTCCAAATAAATTTGACCAACTCGTTCACGATGAAGCTCAACAACATGATTGCCCACTGCGGCGAACATCCGTTTTACTTGATGGTATCGTCCTTCACTGATACTCAAACGTACACGTTGAGGCTCGATAATTTCCAGTTTCGCTGGTTTTGTCAGTGTTTTTTCGCCATACAACTGCACACCTGCAAGAAATTTCATCTCGGTATCGTCTGATATTGGATGTTCCAGTGTAACAAGATAGGTTTTTTCACAATGATGTTTAGGTGACGTAATACGATGTGACCATTGCCCATCATCTGTCAGCAAAACCAAGCCTGTGGTATCAACATCCAAACGGCCTGCTGAATGTAGTTTATGGGCGACAGGTTCATCGATAAAATACAAGATTGTCGGATTTGTTGGATCATCCGTCGAACACACATATCCCTGTGGTTTATTCAGCATAAAATAGCGGGAACCATCTAATTGTTCCAATACTGAACCTTCATAGGCTACCTGCTGATCAGGCTTCAATTTATACGCCCCACTCTTGATGACCTCGTCATCGACAGTAACCCGACCAGCCCGTAATTCACGACCTACATCGTTACGACTTATACCTAACTGCTGTGATAAAAATTTATCCAATCGCATGAATAGATGTACCTGACAAAAAATAAACACATATGAACACACCCTTGATATTACAAGCACTTCAAGGGTCACTATTGGAGTACAAGATTAAACAGATAATATTCAGAGTCATCATAACATCAATAATTATAACAATAATAAACTACATGTTATAACCATCTTACTTTAGTAACTAAATGGAAAGCGCTTTCCCGACGGCAAGACCACAGGAAAAATGTTATCCTCTCTATCAACTATCTTTTATCTAATACCCATGACAGTAACATAAAAATGGCTTTTACTTTACGCCCTTACCAACAAGAAGCGGTAGATGCTACCATCCGCCATTTTCGTCAGCACAAAGATCCTGCGGTCATTGTTTTGCCAACAGGGGCGGGTAAAAGCCTCATCATCGCAGAATTAGCAAAACTGGCTCACGGCCGAGTTTTGATATTGGCACACGTCAAAGAACTTGTTGCACAAAACCATAGCAAGTATTGTGCCTATGACCTGCAAGCGGATATTTTTTCTGCGGGATTGCATCAAAAGCAGAGTGAAAGAAAAGTTGTCTTTGGTAGCATTCAATCCGTTGCTCGCAATCTGGACTGTTTTGATCATCATTTCTCACTGTTAATTATTGATGAATGCCATCGCATCAGTGATGATGAAAACAGTCAGTATCAGCAAATTATCCAGCAACTCAAGAAAAACAATCCCCAGATACGTATCTTGGGCTTAACCGCCACACCCTACCGTTTAGGCTCTGGTTGGATATATCAATATCACTATCATGGCATGATACGTGGAGATGAACACTGTTTTTTTCGTGATTGTATTTATGAACTTCCGTTACGTTATATGATTAAACATCACTTTCTGGTTCCCCCAGAAAGATTGGATATGCCCGTAATGCAATATGATTTCAGTCAGGTGCGTACCAGCCAGCAGGGAATTTTCAATGAAGCTGACCTGAATCGGGAGATAAAACGACAAAAGCGCATTACTCCTCATATCATCAGGCAAATCATCGAATATGCCCAAGACCGCAAAGGAGTCATGATTTTCGCTGCCACAGTGGAACATGCTAAAGAGATCTTCCAATTGCTATCTACTGAACAGGCCGCATTGGTCAGCGCAGATACGCCAGCAACTGAACGGGATTTATTGATCACTGCTTTCAAGGCGCAACAACTCCAATATATGGTCAACGTCGCCGTGCTGACAACAGGGTTTGATGCGCCTCATGTCGATTTAATCGCTATATTACGTCCAACAGAGTCCGTCAGTCTCTACCAACAAATCGTCGGGCGGGGATTACGCTTATCCCCTGACAAAAAAGAGTGCTTAATTCTGGATTACGCCGGAAATTCCCATGATATTTATTCCCCCGAAGTCGGTAGTAGCAAGCCCAATTCTCAAAACCAGCCTATACAGGTATTTTGCCCTATCTGCCAATTTGCCAATACCTTCTGGGGGAAATGTACAGCGGAAGGTGAAATCATTGAGCATTTTGGCCGTCGTTGCCAAGGATGGGAAGAAGATGAAAGCGGCAAACGACATCAATGTGATTTCCGCTTTCGTTTCAAATCCTGCCCACATTGCGGTGCAGAAAATGATATCGCTGCACGACGCTGTCACCGCTGCCAGGAAGTCCTGGTCGATCCTGATGATATGCTGAAAGCCGCCCTTAAGCTCAAGAATGCACTGGTACTACGTTGTGGCGGTATGCAATTAACGTCGGGTCATGATAGTAAAGGGAAATGGCTGCAAATCACTTATTACGATGAAGATGGTGCGAGCGTATCAGAACGGTTCCGTTTAGCAACACCTGCTCAGAGAAAAGTGTTTGAGCTTCACTTCCTGCGCCAGCACCAGCGTGCGCCGGGTATCCCTCTGCAATGGAAAACAGCTGAGGACATTGCACAACAGCTTCCTCTATTACGACATCCCGACTTTGTTGTCGCACGAAAAAAAGGTCAGTTCTGGCAAATTCGGGAAAAGGTTTTTGACTATCAAGGACGGTTTCGCCGAGCAGATGATCTGTACTGAGCCGATTAAATCAACCCAAAAGTACTTTCTATTTGCTGTCATATAGGTTTTTCGTTAAAATGCCGCCCGCTTAGTGTAGTACATTATATTAAGCCAAGTCTCGAACCTGCTGCTGGGTCGCCTGTAGCAGGATTTATTTTCTTCTTTTACAGAGAAAAAATAATGTTAACTATTAATGCAGAAGTACGTAAAGAGCAGGGCAAGGGTGCGAGCCGCCGCCTGCGTAGAGCTAACAAGTTCCCAGCTATCATCTATGGTGGTAACCAAGAACCAGTTTCTATCGAACTGGATCACGATGCAGTTATCAACCATGAAAGTAAACCAGAATTCTATGAAGTCCTGAATCTGGTTGTTGATGGTAAAGAAATTACAGTTAAAGTGCAGGCAGTACAGCGTCATCCGTTTAAACCTAAGCTGACGCACATCGATTTCCTGCGTGCTTAATTAGCCACAATCGAGCTTTTATCGGGACGCCGAGTAGATAACGCCGCATTTGCGGCGTTATTTATTTCTACTGTTTTATTCTTACTGCTGATAGGCGTTAGTGATTACCACTGCCACGACGTTGCAGTTGGTCACGCAAGTTTGGTGGCGTGCCTTTAATCGTCAGAGTATCCGTCACTGGGTCCCAAAAAATTCGCTCTCCCAACAACATTGCATCAAAGTTGATGGTCAACCCGCCACCACTGCCAGCAAATTTTGTTAATTGACGTAATGTACTGCGATCTGCTGGGAAGCTCTCTTCCAATTCGTATCCCTGTTCCTGCGAAAATTGCTGGAAATTCTGCTCGCCCAATGGTGGCAATTCTTGAGACAACTCTTGTAGTTTAATCTCCTCACCTGCCTGTAACTGCTCATTACAATAGCTGTAAACCTGCTGGCGATAAGCCTGACGTTCATTTTTATCAATCTGGGCTGATTCGCAATAATCGTCCACCGCCTGCAACAACCCTTTATTCTGCACTTTGGCATTCATGCCTTCACTGGCAGCCAGAAAATCCATAAAAAAGTCAGAAACCTTACGCCCTACCCGCCCTTTCAGAAAAGTCAGATAACGACTGGATTCGGGATTAGTTTCCCACTCAGTCAAGTCAATTCTCGCAACGATATCAGCATGAGGAATATCAAGATACTGCGTAGTGTTCACATCCAGCTCGTCATTGACAGACATGCTGTTGCAACTATTGAGAACCGAAATCAGTAAATACTCTACGGCCAGATACCGATACTGGCAAAATAACACCGTACCACCTTCCGCAAACGGATATTTTGTCAATTCATCTTTCAAGCGAACGGTTGCAGCACGGCTAAAACCGAGAAAGTCTTCATCTCCCTTACGTTGATGACGGAGCGATTCCGCCAGTTCACTTTCATCATTGAATAAACCATAGGCTTTGCTTTTTGCGCTATACACACGATGTAATTCAGCCATCATATCTTCTACGACCTGATTGGTGGTCAGCAAAGAATCACGCAGAATGACTTCAAGTGTTTGTTCATCACGTTTAATCAACCGGTGTAACGCGATCTGGGTAATTTCCAGACTCATTATTTATACTCCTTTTGCAGCTTTGACCCTTGGGCCTTGCGGTTAGCGGCGTATTCAAACACCGTTACCTTTCTGATGCAACAGACTTCAGAATGGCAACAACTCACACAGTCGGAAAATTAATTTGTCATAAAAAAGCAGAAAATTGCCCTTCTATACGGTAGTATATAGGGCTTTGTATATCCAGGATCTTTGATTTATGCCACAGTCGTCTCGCTACAGCGATGAAAAAGTTGAACATTTATTAGCTGAGTTGGTAAATGTTTTCGAGAAAAACCATACACCTACTGATTTGTCCCTGATGATCTTGGGCAATATGGTAACGAATTTAATCAATACGAGCATTGCCCCTGCGCAGCGCAGGCACATCGCAGACTCGTTTGCACGCGCGTTACAGTCCTCGATTAATGAAGACAAAGCGCATTAATTTTTCATTAAAACCTTAACGTAAAAAATATGGTGACTAGCCGTCAGCATTACCGCGAAAAAGTCTCTCAGATGATCAGCTGGGGACACTGGTTCGCACTGTTCAATATTGTGTTCAGTCTTGTGCTGGGCAGTCGCTATTTATTTGCGTCTGACTGGCCGGGTTCACTGTTTGGTCGCATCTATGCGCTACTCAGTTGGCTCGGTCATTTTAGTTTCATTGTCTTTGCCATTTACTTACTTATTTTATTTCCGCTGACGTTTATTGTGATGTCACAGCGGTTATTGAGGTTTCTTTCCGCTGCACTGGCCACGGCAGGGCTAACTCTGCTGATATTAGATTCCTCTATCTATATTCGCTTTCACCTGCACCTGACACCCTTGGTTTGGGACTTAGTCACCAACCCAGAACAGGGCGAGCTGACAAGGGAATGGCAACTGATGTTCATCTGCATACCGGCTATTTTTCTAGTGCAGATGCTATTTGGCACATGGAGCTGGCAAAAATTACGTAGCCTGAATCGCCAACGGTTCGGTAAGCCATTGGCGGCGGTATTCATTACGGCTTTTATCGCTTCCCATCTGATGTATATCTGGGCAGATGCTAACTTCTACCGCTCAATTACCATGCAGCGTTCAAATTTACCACTGTCTTATCCAATGACAGCACGCAAATTCCTTGAAAAACACGGATTACTGGATCAACAGGAATACCAGCGCCGTATGAATCAACAAGGAAACCCGGCTGCCCTAACCGTTGAATATCCACTGAATGGCTTATCCTACCAAGATAACAGCCAAGGCTATAATTTACTGTTGCTAGTTGTGGATGGTCTGGATAACAAAGATATCACCAACGCCATGCCGTCCCTTGAGCGCTTTACTCAGAACAATATCCAATTTACACAGCACTTCAGTACTGGCATTCAAAACGATACTGCATTGTTTGGATTATTCTATGGCATATCATCAGGCTATCTAGATGGCATTCTTAATAGTAGAAAATCCTCAGCGCTTCTTGATGCACTAACTCACCAGAGGTATCAATTTGGTCTGTTCTCTTCGGATGGGTTCCAAACACCTCTTTACCGCCAGGCTCTTTTGACCGATTACTCATTCCCTACCCCAACCAAGAAAGATGATAGCCTAACCGTGGCAAAATGGCGTCAGTGGCTGGATCTCAATCATGGCACTACCCCGTGGTTCTCATTTTTGGACATTAATGGTTTTACACCCTCAGCGGGCCAATTTGACAAAAAAGCACTTGATAACGAAATCAATAATGTTTTAGAGACACTGACCAATAAAGGCATGCTGGATAAAACCATCGTGGTTATTACAGCCAAACACAGTGGATTGTCCGCAGGACACTCACCAAAATGGCTTACTGGCGACAAATTCAATCGTGAACAGATACATGTCCCACTCATCATTCACTGGCCGGGTACACCTGCACAGGTCATCAACAAATTAACCAGTCATCAGGATGTCATGACTACTCTGATGCAACGTTTATTACATGTCAGTAATTCTCCAGATGACTATTCACAAGGTGAAGATCTCTTTACCGCCCAGAGAGATAACCCATGGTTAATCACGGGTGATGACGGCTCATTAATTGTCACAACGGCTACAAATACCATCTATCTTTCCAAGAACGGAGAATATTATCTGTATGATTTGGAGGGTAATGAAATTCAAGGAGCCAAGCCTAACCTGGCCCAGTTATTACAAATACTAACCGAGGTTAAACGATTTTTAGCAAACTAATCGTCGAAAAATCAAGCACTCACTAAATTGAGGGCTTGCTTTGAAAATAAAAAACGGTACTATAGGAAAAGTCATCGGCATGTAGCGCAGCTTGGTAGCGCACCGTCATGGGGTGTCGGGGGTCGTAGGTTCAAATCCTATCATGCCGACCAAATTTCCCTAGAAAAACCAACCTATTATGGTTGGTTTTTTTATACCTGAAATTTGCTTGGTGTAAAACTGGTGTAAAATCCCGCCCTAATATCTCCATTCTTACCTTATCTTCACTTGTACTTTCTTTGTTAATGCGACAGAACCTTTTTGCGCATAGGAAAAAATAATCAACAAAAAGCCCCGCAATGAACTGACCCCATAAAGTTGGAC
Source organism: Xenorhabdus aichiensis (assembly GCF_028598775.1). Lineage (NCBI taxonomy): Bacteria > Pseudomonadati > Pseudomonadota > Gammaproteobacteria > Enterobacterales > Morganellaceae > Xenorhabdus > Xenorhabdus aichiensis. The sequence goes on along the minus strand of NZ_JAQRFO010000017.1, from coordinate 38,424 downwards.
GGTTTTAGTTAGGTGGATATAAGCCAGATCCCATGTCAGAGGGCTATCCTTGAATCAGATGATTGTTCCTGAACAAACTTGATACGAATGTACTCAGAATCGCCGACTAGCTCATACAATTCAGACGCTATTTCCCAAACTTGTTCTGTTAACTCATCATAAGTCTTAGCTTCTGTAACCAGCCCAAGTTCATCGCACTCAGCAACCCATACATCACCATCATGGATAACATTCACAACAAAAAAATCATTAAGCCGGTCTAATCTTTTACTAACTGAATTAAGCATCTCAAAGATCGTTATACCGAAATGCTCATGAGCCTGGTAAGAAGCATCAGAAAACCATCTAAAAAGAGTATTAATCCTGCGTCCTAGCGCTATCAATTCATCATTTCTAGACTCATTGAAATCAGACATAGTATGAAGTAGATGGCTAATAGTATAAAAATGTACAACTGGCCCGATACTACTTTCACCCAACATGGCTGATTTTCTATCTTGAGCATCCGCCATCCCTTTTAACCAATTGTCCACTAAACAATTAACTTCGAGCTTTACATAATCAGCTGCGCACTCACGAAAGCTTTCGACAATATCAGTACGTGACACATAAAGTTCCATTTTAATCACAACAAACCTGACCGTCTTATCACCGAATTTTGCGCTATAGATAACGCGATCCATGTATTCCTCCTTTAGTGCTTTCTGATAAGTATAATATATCAGCAATGGAGTCCAAAAGAACACTATACGCTCATTTTTAATACAAGCCATCCCTAACAATAATAAGCGTTACTGATTATTTGATCAGCATATTCCAAAAATGTGAGGGTTTTACACGTTTTTTTGTAACCTCTTTGACCCTATTAGTGAATAAGGTATATGTTAAAAAATACTCAAAAAACAAAAAAGAGGTAATTTACCTGGGTTTTGGATAAAAAATTGAACTAAGTGCCTGTTTCAAGTTCAGAATTTTCGACCAGAAGACGATTTCACAAGGATCAGTAAAACCATGACCATCTTGATCTTTTTTCCTATGTCAAATCACCGTAATTTCAAAATATTTTATTTGGGACTCATTTGGCAATATCATCACAACAATTTTCCGGCCTTGCTCAGTTACACCTGTTTTATCGGAATTGTTTCCTCTGTATTACTCTTGCTACTTGCAGTACAGGCTTTAAGAATGAAACAGATTCCAAATACTCTTCACTTTTTCTGTTATTATGGTAACAATTACAGGCCAATTTAAACCTTAATTATTACTATTATGCCTAATATTTAGTGCTATCCATTTTTGCTGCATATGCTGGTCAATCGTTGTTGCCAAAGATTTATCGATACCCAGATCATTGGCAAGAGCCTTAAAATGACGGATTTCGTGATAACTTTCTTCCAGCATTCGGTATTATTTTCTGGAACGGGAGCGGTGGCGGCCTGTGTCAAACTGTCAGCCAGCAGATTCATGGACTGAGACTGGGGGTATGTCAATTTCATCCCCTGTACCCAGTGCCGTAAAGGGCTTGTAGAAGGTACAAATCTGGGATAGTTTCACCGATAGACATGCTATGAGTGGTTTTTGCCAGAATATTTCATCAATTAAGCAATGAGAATATCCATGTAACAGGAGATTATCCACCCGATCGAGGCCAATGGTTTTGTTCTCACTCAACCCCGTGGCTGCCATATCAGCGAAGTTTACTAGAAAAAGATCCATTGGGAGCGAAGCTACGATTTGACGACATCCGGCACATAAACCTTTTTTGTAGATTTTCTGTCCTGGGACTTTCGCTTCGCTCTTTCTTGACAAGATGCTATTTACTCACGGTTTACTTTCCCCTAACCCACGGCCGGGCAGAGTTTGGCATGCTATACCATTCGAAGGAGGAGCCACTACTGGGTATTTCTCATCTGGAGTGATATAAACCTGCGTTGTTGCCACATATCCATCATGAAAGGTTGCTTCTATATAAGTAGCTTCCCAACCGGGTGCTTTATAACTCAATGGGATCTTAACGCTTTCCCCTGTGCTAATTTCAAGTGATGAAGAAGTATATCTGATACCACATACGTAACGAAAATCTCTTGCAGCTAGATTTATAGCCGTCCAACGAGTAACTTTCACGGGTTTTTCTGAAAAATTCACGGTGAGTGTGCGTTCCGTTTTGTTTTCGTGAACAGTTGCCATTAATTTCGGAAGTGCTGTTTTATTCTGAAAACGATTTATGAAGGAAATTAAAGATTGTTCTACGACTCCCTGAATACCATAATGATCGGAGTTTGGAGCAACACGCAGGGACTTTTCTCCCGGAAGTTTATCATAATAAAAACGAGAATTATCAGGAGCATAAAAATCATCTCCGCTGGCATTGATGATATATTTAGGTATGGTGAGACGTGACTGATAATCTGAATCCAGATATCGTAATGGGTCCTCTAATTTCATCAACTTTAGGAAATTGGGTGTCTTTATTAACTTGTCGATACCTTGTTGATAATAGGGGGAAAAGGTAATCGGCCAGTTTCCACCGTAAGTACGATACATATTCTCAAGAGCCAAGTCGGTACTAAGTAAGTCCATAACAAAGGGCACAATAGCATCAACGTCAGGATCTGAAATAGAAGATAACCAAGCTGTCCACCCGCGCTTTGATGCTCCAGTGACAATAAATTTATTAATATTCCATTCCTTCAGTTCCTGTTTTGCCACCCTCATAGCCTGAGATACAGTAACAGCCATAGGAATATGTAACGGAATTAATTCTCTCTGTTCCGGCCCATCCATAAACAATGCCCAGCTACGCGCAACGCTGTCATCTTCTTTGAGTGGTTTATTATTTTCATATGTAATGTACTGATTCGGAATATTACTGACAGAAATAACTATCGTACTCGTGGACCGCGCAATCTCTGCCAGTGATTTCTCGCTGAAATTTGTTGGCTGGCTTGTTTTTTTGCTGCCATCATCATAATTTGTTCCATTATTTACCACGACGAGCGCATGTTGCGATTTAGGGTTATCCGGGATATACATGTCAACGTCATGTTGCCAGCTATCAGGGGATACCAAATTTCCCGGCGACCATCGTTGTGATGTCATTTCATATTTTAGCAATTCAATATTAGGTAGTGATTTTTTGCCTTGGAGCGAATATTTAACCGGAAGCGCAGCCAATTTCGCACGGTAACACGGAATAACATGCGAAAAGTCAACCATATCCTCTTCCTGGCATATGGCATTTTCCGTATTTATCAGAGCGGAACCTTCAGCAGAAAAGAAAAAAAGAGTGATAAATAGCTTACTTAGTTTCATCATTCATCCTTAATATTGAACAAGTGATACACATTGATGATTTCTTATTGCTGCATAGTAGAAACCATTCTGATGCTATTACCGTAATAAATGCTATTTCATGATATCTTCCCCATACCTCAAAAAAAAGACCCAGCCAAAAACGGCTGAGTCTTCAATGAAGTTTTATTAAGATTATGCCCTACATAACGCTTTTCGCCTGCTGAACGATATCAATCACTGGTTGTGGCCAAATACCGAGGATCAACACCAGCAACCCAGAGATCAACACAACGATCCCACCTGAAGTCAACGCCCAGTTGCTTGGCGTATCGCGATTCAGTGTCTTCGGTGCAGGCAGATACAGACTAACCATCACTCGCAGGTAATAGTAAAGGCCAATGGCACTACCCAGCACGACAGCCCCCGTCAGCCACCACAATTCTGCTTCTACGGCCGTAGCGATAACATAGAATTTACCGATAAACCCGAATGTTAACGGTATTCCTGCCAGAGACAGCATCATGGTGGTCATGACTGCTGACAGAATCGGTTTATGCCAGAACAAGCCACGGTATGAGTACAGTGAGTCAGCATCTGGCCCTCGGTATGGACTGGACATCAGGCTGACTACCCCAAATGCACCGATGCTGGCAAACAGGTAACCCGCCAAATAAATACCCGCCGTTTCTTCTGCCAATGTGTGACTTCGAATGGCAACCAAGACCACCAGCAAGTAACCCAAGTGCGCAATCGATGAGTAACCAAGCAGACGCTTGATATTACTTTGTGTCAGTGCCAGCAAGTTACCAAACAGGATGGAAGCAATTGCCATCACGGTCAGCACAATGCGCAGCGTTTCACTTTCAGCCACAGGTGCTTCGAGGAATAAACGCATTATCACCGCAAAGATAGCGACTTTGCTTGCTGTCGCCAGAAAAGTCGATACAGGTGCCGGGGCGCCTTGATAGACGTCTGGTGTCCAAAGTTGGAAAGGTACGAGGGAAAGTTTGAAACCCAGCCCCACAAGCATCATTCCCAGCCCTGCCAAGATCAGCGGTTCATGCAGTTGACTATCACTCAGGCTTCTACCCAGTGACGCAAAGGACAAGTCACCTGATTCTGCGTACAACAGTGCAATACCGAATAGCAGGAACGAGGACGCCGCTGCGGACAGCAGCATATATTTAATACTCGCTTCCAGTGAACGTTTCTGGCGGTACGCATAACCAATCAAGCCGAATAATGGCAGGGTAATCAATTCAATACCGATAAACAGTGATGCCATGTGGTTAGCAGAAGAAAGCAGAATTCCTCCGGCAGCCGCAATCAGCACCAACAGATAAAATTCTTCTTTGTTATCGGGATAATTCTCCAGCCATGAGTAAGCAAATGTGGTCGTTGCAAGGCTCGCAATCAGCACAAGGCCGGTATAAAACATTGCAAATCTATCCACATGAATCAGTGGCGTGACATCCATCGGCTCCTGCTGTCCAACAAAATAGAGGGAAAGCAGGGCTAGATTCAGACCAATTACCGTTAAGGTGAAATTGATCAAATGATCGCGTCGCCACGCAATGGACAGCATCACAACCACCACCGTCAATCCGACGATCAATAGCGGCAACAGTGCGATCAATTGTTCAGAAGTTATTGTCATGGCGAGTTACGGCCTTGTAGTTAAAAGTGAAGCTGAATACCAATTTTGGATGTTACTCATCGCCGCCGCTGAGGTATCAAGGACCGGTTGCGGATAGACACCCACAATCACCAGCAAGACGACCAACAGTAGCAAAATGGAGATTTCACGCACATCCATCCGTTGTAGTGGCTTATCAGTTGTTGGCGTGCCGTAATACGCTTTCTGCATTAAATACAGTGCGTAAACGGAGGCAAAAACTAAACCAAATACGGATACGGTAGTAATAAGGGTGAATTTGCTGAAACTGCCGAACAGGATCATGAATTCACCAACAAAGTTACCGGTTCCCGGCATACCCAGTGTCGCCACAGCGAAAAACAGCGATATCGCAGGCAACAGTTGAATTCTTGCCCACAAACCGCCCATATTACGCATATCGCGGGTATGCAGACGTTCATATAATTGCCCACACACGATAAACAGGCCAGCGGCTGACAGACCATGTGCAATCATCTGGATGACCGCCCCCTGATAAGCCAGTTGGCTGCCGGTGTAGATGGCAATAAGTACGAAACCCATGTGAGAAACACTGGTATAAGCAATCAGGCGTTTGATATCAGTCTGGCTGAAGGCCATCCAGGCACCGTAGAAAATACCAATGACACCCAGCCACATCGCAATCGGCGCAAATTCCGCAGAGGCTTGTGGAAACAGAGGCAAGCTAAAACGCAACAGACCATACGCCGCCGTTTTCAACAAAATCCCCGCAAGGTCAACTGAACCCGCAGTCGGTGCCTGGCTATGGGCATCCGGTAACCAACCATGCAGAGGCACAACGGGCATTTTTACAGCAAATGCGATGAAGAAACCCAGCATCAGTAAGTATTGAACGGTATGTGACATCGGTGTATTCAGCAGTTTTTCATAGCTGAATGACCATTCTCCCGTTGCATCGTGATAAACGAAGGCCAATGCCAGAATCGAAATCAGCATCACCAGACCACTGGCTTGGGTATAGATGAAGAATTTCGTCGCTGCCGTAATACGGGTTTTGCCGCCTGAACCTCTGTGTCCCCACAGAGCGATCAGGAAATACATCGGCACCAGCATCATTTCCCAGAAGAAAAAGAACAGGAACAGGTCGATGGCAAGGAAGACACCCATCACACCGCCAAGTATCCACAGCAGGTTCAGATGGAAGAATCCCTGATATGGCTGGTTTTCATTCCACGAACAGAGAATTGCCATCAAGCCCAGCAGTGCTGTCAAGACCACCATTAGCAGTGATAAACCATCCAAAGCCAGATGAATGGAGATGCCAAAGCGAGGTATCCACGGGATCAGAAATTCTGATTGCCACTGTGGAATGCCCTGTGGGTTGGTCAGCGTATAACCGCCCTGCAACCAAAGTTGCAGGGAAAGCAGCAGAGTCAGCCCCATCGCCAGAAGCGCTATCCAACGCGGCATACGGGTGCCGAAGCGCTCCGTCTGCCAGCACAGCAAGCCGCCGATGAAGGGTAGAAGAATTAGCCAAGGTAGTAGCATGGCGCAATGTGTCCCTTAATTAAATCAAAAGCAGCAGAGCCAAAACCAGCACTGCACCCAACCCCAAAGAGGTAGCGTACCAACGGACTTGACCGTTCTCACTTAAGCCAAGCCCCTTATTGCCCCAACGTGACAATATGGCAGGAATATTCATCAATGAGTTCAAAGGATCATTCTGTAATAGTTGCGTAATGCCTTTGAATGGTTTCACGAATACCCAATCATACAGTGCATCAAATCCCCATGCATGGAACCACCATGTAGAGAAGAAACGCCCCGGTGCACTGTTTGCAGTGGCCTTAACCACAGCACGTTTGCCCAAGTACAACGCTGCTGCCAGCAAGATACCGAGAACAGCAACCACACCAGAAACAATCTCCAATGTCAGTTTGTCGTCATGCCCTGCTGTTGTACTACTTTCCGGCAGAACTCCCGCCAACGGTGGCACAATCAGCGCTCCCACAAAAGTAGAGAGCACCAGCAGTACCGATAGAGGTAAGGTGTGGGTAATCCCTTTGACTGGATGAGCCTTGGTATTTTCTTCACCGTGAAACACGATAAAGATCATGCGGAAGGTATACAGTGATGTCATCAAAGCACCGACAAGCCCCGCCAGCATCAAGTTCATATGACCATTCGCCAGTGCGCCCCACAGAATTTCATCTTTACTGTAGAAACCCGCAGTCAGAAGTGGCAGCGCTGACAGTGCCGAACCACCCACGATGAAGCAGAGATAAACAAACGGAATGCGCTTACTCAAGCCACCCATTTTGAAGATATTCTGTTCGTGGTGACAAGCCAGAATCACGGAGCCAGAAGCAAGGAATAACAGTGCTTTGAAGAATGCGTGAGTCATCAGGTGGAAGATGGCGGCATCCCACGCCTGAACGCCCAGAGCCAGAAACATATAACCAATCTGACTCATGGTGGAATAGGCCAGCACGCGTTTGATATCGGTCTGCACCAGCGCTGCGAAGCCTGCCAGCAGCAAGGTAATAGCACCAATAGTACCAACCAGATGCAGGATATCCGGCGCCATCAGGAACAACGCATGGCTGCGGGCAATCAGGTAAACCCCGGCAGTAACCATGGTGGCCGCGTGGATCAAGGCAGAAACCGGTGTCGGGCCTGCCATCGCATCTGCCAGCCACGTTTGCAATGGCAACTGAGCCGATTTACCCACGGCACCACCCAGAATCATCAAGGTTGCCCAAGTAATCGCCGTAGAGCCTGCTTCGATATGCTGCGGTGCCAATACCGCCAATTCGCGGAAACTCAATGTACCAAGCTGGTCATAAAGGATGAACATCCCAATAGCAAGGAACACGTCACCTACGCGGGTTACGATAAAGGCTTTCATTGCCGCTGCGCCATTGGCAGGCGTTTTATAGTAGAACCCGATTAGCAGGTAACTACACAGCCCCACGCCTTCCCAACCGAGGTACATCAGCAGCATGTTATCCGCCAGTACCAAAACTACCATGCTGGCAATAAACAGGTTGGTATAAGCGAAGAAACGGGAGTAACCTTCTTCACCGCGCATATACCATGAAGCATAAATGTGGATCAGGAAACCAACGCCTGTCACAACACTCAGCATGGTCAGAGATAGCCCATCCAGTACCAGATTAACCGGAATACTAAAGTTATCTGCCGCCATCCAGTTCCACAACGTTTGGCTGTAAACCAGCCCCCCTGTCTCATTTTGAGCGTGGAAATCCATCCCGGCCCAGAATGTGACTAATGCTGCCAGCCCAACAGAAGCACTCCCAATGGTAGCTGACAGATTTTCAGACCAGCGACCACGAGAGAATGCCAATAGTAAAAAACCCAGCAGTGGCAGTAGAATTGTTAAATAGAGTAGGTTCATCCGCGCATCTCACTGACTATATCAATATTCAGACTCTGGCGACGACGGTACAACTGTAGTAACAGTGCCAGACCGATACTCGCCTCGGCGGCTGCCAGAGTAATGGCCAGAATGTACATCACCTGACCATCAGGCTGGAGCCAATAGCTGCCGGCAACAACAAACGCCAGAGCCGAAGCATTGATCATGATTTCCAGCCCGATCAGCATAAATAACAGATTGCGGCGGACAATCAGGCAAACAAAGCCCAATACAAACAAAATAGCCGCCAGAATCAGACCATGTTCTAAAGGTATCATTGTTGGTCCTCCGTACGATTACTGATCACTTCACCCTGACGATTTTCACGGCCAATGTGATAAGCCACTACCAGACCTGCCAGCAGTAACAGTGATGCCAGTTCTACTGCCAGGACATAAGGCCCGAACAGGCTAATGCCCACTTCTTTGGCACTGACCACTTCACCACTGATCTCAGCCGTTGGCAGGCTGCTGATAGCAAAGATCAACACAATCAGCAGCACAGTAGCCAGAATAGCCGGGCCGATCCAAACGCTGAGCTGCAACCATGCCCGCTCTTGCTCGACAACAGATTTACCGAGGTTGAGCATCATCACGACGAAGACAAACAACACCATGATCGCACCCGCGTAAACGATAATTTCCAGTGCACCGGCAAAATATGCGCCCAGTGAAAAGAACACGACCGAAAGTGCCAACAGAGAAGTAATCAGGTACAGCAACGCATGTACTGGGTTAGTGTGCGTTATCACCCTAAGTGTAGCGAGGATGGCAACCAGCCCTGCGACATAAAATGTAAATTCCATGAATATCGCTCCTTACGGCAACAGGCTTTTAACATCGATAGGTTTAGCTTCATTGTCCGCTTCCCCTTTATCTTTGCCATCAATCGCCATGCCTGTCTTATGGTAAAAGTTATAATCAGGATATTTACCCGGTCCTGAAATCAGCAGATCTTCTTTTTCGTATACGAGATCTTGACGCTTGAATTCACCCAGTTCGAAATCCGGTGTCAACTGGATAGCGGTCGTTGGGCAAGCCTCTTCACACAGTCCGCAGAAAATACAGCGCGAAAAGTTGATACGGAAAAATTCAGGATACCATCGGCCATCTTTATGTTCGGCTTTTTGCAGTGAGATACATCCTACTGGACACACCGCCGCACACAAGTTACAGGCGACACAACGCTCTTCACCGTCAGGATCACGCGTCAGAACGATGCGCCCACGGTAACGGGGTGGCAAATAAACCGGCTCTTCCGGATACATTTTTGTTTCGCGTTTATGGAAGGCATGAAGCCCTATCATCCAAATACTGCGTACCTGGGTGGCGAAACCAACCACTAACTCTTTCAATGTCATGGTCCAATCCCCCCCTTTATTGAGCGTTGTATAAAATTACTGCGGCGGTCGCCAGCAAGTTGAGTAAAGTTAACGGTAGGCAGACTTTCCAGCCAAATGACATCACTTGGTCATAACGCGGACGCGGCAATGCAGCACGGATCAGAATGAACATCACCATGAAAAATGCCGTTTTCAACGCAAACCAGATGAAGGAAGGCAATAAAGGCCCATGCCAGCCACCAAAGAACAATGTGACGATTAAAGCAGATACCGTCACGATACCGATATATTCCCCGACAAAGAACAAACCGAATTTCATGCCGGAATATTCGACGTGATAACCATCCGCCAATTCCTGCTCTGCTTCCGGCTGGTCAAAAGGGTGACGGTGACACACCGCCACACCAGCAATAGCAAAGGTCAGGAAACCAAAGAACTGGGGAATGACATTCCACATATGTTGTTGTGAATTGACGATATCCACCATGTTGAAGGAGCCAGCCTGTGCTACGACGCCCATCAGAGCAAGACCAAGGAAAACTTCATAGCTCAGTGTCTGTGCCGATGCACGCATTGCCCCCAACAGGGAATATTTATTGTTGCTCGACCAACCGGCAAACAGCACCGCGTAAACCGACAAACCAGCCATCATCATAAAGAACAGAATGCCGATGTTCAGGTCCGCCACCATCCACGTTGGGCTGACTGGCACGATAGCAAACGCCAGCAGTAACGAGCAGAAAGCAATGATTGGAGCCAGAGTGAAAATAGCCCGATCGGAGAAACGCGGTACCCAGTCCTCTTTAAAAAACATTTTGAGCATGTCAGCGACGAGCTGCAATGAACCGCCCCAACCCACACGGTTTGGCCCGTAGCGGTTCTGGAACAGCCCAAGCAGGCGGCGTTCGCCGAAACTCATGAACGCCCCGCAAACAACAACAACCAGCAGAATGACAACCGCTTTCAGAATAGTAATCAAGACTTCAATCACATCGGGAGTAAACCAACTCATTGTGCAATCCCCCGTAAGTTATTGACTGATTTACCCGCCAGAACAGGTGGAATACCAGGCATTCCCAGCGGCAGGCCAATCTGACCCTGCACCAGATTGCCGCTTAAGCGCACAGCCAGGCGCAATTGTTGACCCGCACAGTCAAATTCCATCATGGAACCTTCTTTCACATTCAGATGTTCAGCATCCTGATGATTCATCATCACATACGGCTCAGGCATACGTTCCTGTATTACTTCTGCACGCTGTGACAATTCTTCACTGCCGAACAGGTGGAAATAAGGCGCGACATACCATTGGTTTTTCTGTGCAGCAAATGCAGCCGGAATGCTGTCAAAGTAGTTCAACCCACCATCGGTCGTTTCAATCAAACGCATACCAGGATCACCGAAACGCAGTTTGCCACCGACTTCCGCCTGGAATTTGTTCCATGCCTGCGGGGAGTTCCAGCCGGGCGCCCATGCAAATGGGATTTGCTGACGTTCGGCAAACGGGCTGTTGTTCCCTTCCATTGAGAAAGCAAATGCCGTGTCAATATCCTGCGGTTGGCGCTGCTCATGGACACTGACATTGGCCAGCATTGCCGTACGGCCACTGTAACGATGAGGTGAACGAGCCAATTTCTGACCACGGATACGGAATGTGGAATCCGGAGCGGCATTGACGATACCTTTGAATTGAGGCATAGCTTTGACACAAGCTTCAATCACATGGTCAAGTTGCGCCCAGTCAGTCTGGCATTGTGTGTAAGTGGTATACAGGGAATGCATCCAGCGCCAGCTTTCCAGCATAACGATAGATTTGTCATAGAATGACGGTTCATAAACCTGAAAATAACGCTGGGCACGGCCTTCCTGATTCACCAGCGTACCGTCACTTTCGGCAAAGCTGGCAGCTGACAGAATCAAGTGAGCCTTATCCATGATAGCAGTACGTTGATGATCAACGACGATCAGATTTTTCAGGCTGCCTAATGCACTGTCAATCTTATCGGCTGCCGCATGACGATAGAGATCGTTTTCCACCACAATCGCGGTATCAGAATCGCCTTTGGCAATACGCTGCAAAGCAACATCCAACGGCTGTGCTTCCATCATCGCCAGACCGAGGCTATTAGCATAAGCCGCAACAAAGGAAAGCCCAACATTTGCGCCTTTGTCTTTCAGTGCCCATGCGATATTGGCCGCCGCCTGAATCAATGCATCACTACCAGCATTGCTGCCACTGATAATCAATGGTTTTTTCGCATCACGCAGTGCCTGTGCAACAATTTCTACCTTCGTTTTCAACTCATCCGGCAGATCATTGACGGCAGGTGCGATGCTGTTCAGGGCATGTGCCACAGCAAAACCAAACCGGGCTTGATCATCCGTTGGTGCACGGTAATTCCATGCTGCAATATCATCCAGTCGGGTATCATCAACGCTGGTTAAAAACAAAGGATATTTGGCGTGCTGACCGATATTCATCACTGCGGCAATCTGCCAATCGGCCACTTTCTGAGCCGCCGCCATTTCACGTGCCTTGCCCTTGACCGCCTGGCGTACAGACAGTGCCATGCGAGCCCCCGTTTGGGTCAGATCTTCACCCAAAATCAACACTGCATCGTAACCTTCAATCTCACGCAGGGATGGAGTATAGACGCCGCCTTGCTGAAGAATTTCCAGCATCATATCGAGTCGGTTCTGTTCTTCCACTGATATGCCGCTATAGAAGTTTTCTGCGCCAACCAGCTCACGCAGAGCAAAGTTGCTTTCTATGCTGGCGCGTGGTGAACCGATACCAATAGCATTTTTGGCTTGGCGCAAAATATCCGCCCCACCCTGCATAACCTGCTCGGCATTCAGTGAAATCCACTGATCACCACGCAGTTGCTGTGGCTGGCGAGGACGATCGTCACGGTTAACATAACCGTAGCCAAAACGACCACGGTCACACATAAAGTAGTGGTTAACGGTGCCGTTGTAACGGTTCTCGATCCGGCGTACTTCACCATAACGTTCACCGGGGCTGGTGTTACAGCCAATACTGCACTGTTGGCAGATGCTTGGCGCAAACTGCATATCCCATTTACGGTTGTAACGCTCTGAGTGGGTCTTGTCGGTAAATACCCCTGTCGGGCAGATTTCAACAAGGTTGCCGGAAAATTCACTTTCCAGCGTACCACTTTCAGTGCGACCAAAATAAACGTTGTCATGCGCACCATAAACGCCAAAGTCCGTGCCGTCCGCATAATCTTTGTAGTAGCGAACGCAACGGTAACAGGCGATGCAGCGGTTCATTTCATGGGCAACAAATGGCCCCAGTTCCTGATTTTGGTGAGTACGTTTGGTAAAACGGTATTTACGGAATGAATGCCCCGTCATCACCGTCATATCCTGCAAGTGACAGTTACCCCCTTCCTCACAGACAGGGCAGTCATGGGGATGGTTGGTCATCAACCATTCCACGACACTTGCGCGAAATTGCTTCGCTTCTTCATCATCAATGGAGATAAACGTGCCTTCTGTCGCTGGTGTCATACAAGACATCACCAGACGACCACGCGTATCTTCCGCGTTCTGATATTGCTTCACCGCACACTGGCGGCAAGCGCCAACGCTTCCCAGCGCTGGATGCCAGCAAAAATAAGGTATATCCAGCCCCAATGAGAGGCAGGCTTGTAACAGGTTATCAGCCCCGTTTACATCATATTCTTTGCCGTCTACATGTATCGTAGCCATAGTCAGCATGCTTCCCAATGGCCTGCCGTGGCAGGCGTTAATCAAAAATTCTGCTTTAGCGAACCGTTCCTGCAAACAAGCCTTACCAACGCTGCTTGAGCAGGTTTGGCTGTATGCCCGCAATCAGACTGGTGTTGCCGTAGTCTTTGGTGACAATTCCCGCTTCAAATTCATCACGGAAATACTTAATAGCACTCTGCAAAGGCTCCATAGCGCCGGGCGCATGGGCACAGAAAGTTTTGCCGGGGCCGAGGAAACGGCAGAGTTGTTCCAAAGTCTCGATATCACCAGGCTGACCTTTCCCGTTCTCAATGGCGCGGAGGATTTTGACGCTCCACGGCAAACCATCACGGCATGGCGTACACCAGCCACAGGATTCACGGGCAAAAAACTCTTCAAGGTTACGGGTCAGAGAAACGATGTTGATCTCATGATCAACGGCCATTGCAAGTGCAGTTCCCAAGCGGCTGCCTGCTTTAGCGATATTTTCAAAATCCATCGGCAGATCAAGGTGATCCACAGTCAGGAAATCGGTTCCCGCTCCGCCGGGCTGCCAAGCCTTGAATTTCAGACCGTCACGCATACCACCCGCATAATCTTCAAGAATTTCACGGGCAGTGGTGCCAAAAGGCAGTTCCCAAACGCCCGGATTTTTGACCCGACCGGAGAAGCCCATCAGTTTGGTGCCGGCATCTTTACTTTTGCCTTCGCTCAGACCGATGTACCACTCTTTACCATGTTCAAGGATCGCAGGGACGTTACACAAGGTTTCAACATTGTTTACACACGTTGGTTTACCCCATACGCCGGACGTAGCCGGAAATGGCGGTTTTGAACGGGGATTCGCCCGACGCCCTTCAAGAGAGTTAATCAACGCGGTTTCTTCACCACAGATATAACGCCCTGCGCCAGTATGAACAAACAGTTCAAAATCAAAACCACTACCAAGAATATTTTTACCGAGCAAACCGGCCGCTTTAGCTTCTTCAATTGCTCTGCGCAGATGTACCGCCGCCTCGACATATTCTCCACGCAGGAAGATGTAGCCGCGATAGGCTTTCAACGCAAATGCGCTGATCAGCATCCCTTCCACCAGCAGATGAGGCAGCTGCTCCATCAGCAGACGGTCTTTGTAGGTTCCCGGCTCCATTTCATCCGCGTTACACAGCAGATAGCGAATGTTCATGCTTTCATCTTTTGGCATCAGGCTCCACTTCAAGCCCGTGGAGAAACCTGCGCCACCACGCCCTTTCAAACCAGCATCTTTCACCAGCGTGGTAATTTCATCAGGAACCATGCCCTTCAGTGCTTTTTCGGCTCCTTTGTAACCACTCTTGCTACGGTATTCATCCAGCCAGACAGGTTGTTGGTCATCACGCAACCGCCATGTCAGGGGATGAGTTTCCGCTGCGCGGATAATTTCTTTCACTCCTGAGTGCGTTGTCATGGATACTGCTCCAGTAGTTTTTCAATTTCTTCTGGTTTCACGTAACTGTGAGTGTCCTCATCAATCATCATGGTAGGCCCCTTGTCACAGTTCCCCAGACAGCAGGTTGGCAACAGTGTGAAACGCCCATCTGCCGTAGTTTGCCCCGGACGAATGTTCAAGTGCGTTTCTATCGCTGCCTGAACACCCTGATAACCTGTGATGTGACACACAACGCTATCGCAATAGCGAATAATGTGGCGCCCTACTGGCTGGCGGTAAATCTGGCTGTAAAACGTCGCCACCCCTTCCACATCACTGGCGGGAATACCCAAAACTTCAGCAACGGCATAGATGGCACCGTCCGGCACCCAACCACGCTGTTTCTGTACAATTTTCAGTGCCTCAATTGACGCGGCACGCGGATCTTCGTAATGGTGTTTTTCCTGCTCGATGGCATCACGTTCTGCGGTACTCAGTACAAACGCACCCTGTGTCTGAGCGTCCGTTACGTTAATCACATCAAGACGTACTTGCTTGTTTGCGTTAAATTCACTTTGCATCGTTAGCGATCCACATCAGACATAACAAAATCGATACTGCCCAGATAAACGATCAGGTCAGAAACCAGACTGCCGCGGATCACCGATGGGATCTGCTGCAAGTGAGCAAAACTCGGTGTACGGATGCGGGTACGGTAACTCATGGTGTTACCATCACTGGTCAGGTAATAACTGTTGATACCCTTGGTTGCTTCAATCATCTGGAATGATTCATTGGCAGGCATGACCGGCCCCCATGACACTTGCAGGAAGTGGTTGATCATGGTTTCGATGTGTTGCAGGGTACGCTCTCTGGGTGGCGGCGTGGTCAGCGGGTGATCAGCCTTGAACGGGCCTTCTGGCATATTCTTGAGACACTGCTCAAGGATGCGCATGCTCTGGCGGATCTCTTCCACTTTCAGCATGACACGGTCGTAACAGTCGCCGTTGTAACCTGTTGGCACTTCAAAATCGAAGTTTTCATAGCCGGAATAAGGACGCCATTTACGCACGTCAAAGCCGATTCCGGTTGCACGCAGACCTGCACCTGTCACTCCCCAGTCCAATGCCTGCTTGGAGTTATAAGAAGCTACGCCTACAGAACGCCCTTTCAGAACACTGTTTTTCAGTGCCGCTTTGACATAGGAGTTCAAACGTTTTGGCAACCAGTCAAGCAGGTCTCGCAGCAGTTTATCCCAGCCGCGGGGCAAGTCATGGGCAACACCACCAATACGGAACCATGCTGGATGCATACGGAATCCGGTAATCGCCTCGACGACATCGTAAACTTTCTGACGGTCTGTAAAGGCGAAGAACACTGGAGACATTGCGCCAACGTCTTGAATGAATGTACTGATATAGAGCAGATGACTGTTAATGCGAAATAGCTCAGACAGCATGACGCGGATGGTTTTCACGCGATCAGGCACATCAATGCCAGCCAGCTTCTCAACGGCCAGCACGTACGGCATTTCGTTGACACATCCTCCCAAATACTCGACACGATCAGTGTAAGGGATATAACTGTGCCATGACTGACGTTCACCCATTTTTTCCGCACCACGGTGGTGGTAGCCAATATCGGGAACACAATCAATGATTTCTTCGCCATCAAGCTGAAGAACAATGCGGAATGCGCCGTGAGCTGAAGGATGGTTAGGGCCGAGGTTGAGGAACATAAAATCCTCATTTTCGGTACCACGTTTCATGCCCCACTCTTCTGGTTTGAAAGTCAGTGCTTCCATTTCCAGATCTTCTTTCTGCTTGGTCAACATGAAAGGGTCAAATTCCGTAGCGCGTGCGGAATATTCCTTGCGCAGCGGGTGTCCTTCCCATGTATCCGGCATCAGGATGCGACGCAAATTCGGATGACCATTGAATGTAATCCCGAACATCTCCCACGTTTCACGCTCATACCAATTAGCATTAGAGTAAATTGACGTGACGGTTGGGACATTCAAGTCTTTTTCATTGAGTGCGACTTTCAGCATGATGTCACGATTACGCTCAATGGAAATCAAGTGATAAAACACCGAAAAGTCTGCCGCAGGAAGCCCCTGTCGGTGAGAGCGCTGACGCTCATCGACACCATGCAGATCAAACAGCATGACATAAGGTTTGGGCAATTTTTTCAGGAACGTTATTACTGCCAGTAATTGTTCTCGCCTAACCCAGACAACCGGCATACCGGTACGGGTAGGCTGGACGGAAAAGGCATCCGGGCCAAATTGACGATTAAGCTCGCTTACGACCGGATCATCAAGGTGATCCCGTGTTTCCCAAGCAGGCAGTGCGCTTTCTTGCGCTATCTGATCTGTCATCATTCTTCACCACAACGCTTGATCAGGGTTTATTGTGATCGCAACACATTGCTCTGGTTACGTACGCTATATGGCTAAAAGCCTTAAATTTCGTCTGGGGTACGCAGGTTTTTCACTGCAATACGTTCACCGCGCTTCCG
This sequence comes from Xenorhabdus aichiensis, assembly GCF_028598775.1. Classification (NCBI taxonomy): domain Bacteria; kingdom Pseudomonadati; phylum Pseudomonadota; class Gammaproteobacteria; order Enterobacterales; family Morganellaceae; genus Xenorhabdus; species Xenorhabdus aichiensis. The sequence goes on along the minus strand of NZ_JAQRFO010000017.1, from coordinate 21,050 downwards.
TTCTCTTTCTGATTGCATATTGGCGCGGTAAACCCCCTGATCGCCGACAACCCATGATAGAGGGCGGCGCTCTTTGCCTATAGACTCCTGCAACAGCAGCAGTGCCTGCATATAGGCTTCGGGGCGGGGAGGACAGCCCGGAATATAAACATCAACAGGGATAAATTTATCGACCCCTTGAACGACAGAATAAATATCGTACATACCGCCGGAGTTTGCACAGGCACCCATGGAAATTACCCATTTTGGCTCAAGCAGCTGGTCATACAAACGTTGAATAACGGGAGCCATTTTGACGAAGCAGGTTCCTGAAATCACCATGAAGTCGGCCTGACGTGGAGATGCCCGCAATACTTCCGCGCCGAAACGCGCAACATCATGAACGGCAGTAAATGACGTGACCATTTCTACATAACAACAGGAAAGTCCGAAGTTATAAGGCCATAGGGAATTCTTTCTTCCCCAGTTCACCATGTCATGCAAAGCATGTTCCAGTTTGCCCATATAGACACTGCGGTGAACATGCTGCTCTAGGGGATCATTGACAAGTTCCTGTTTTTGCAGGGGATAACGGTCATTCTCACCGTTCGGATCTATGCGGGTGAGCGTATAATCCATCTTTATGCCTCGCTATTACTGCATATGACTGTTGTTGGTATGAATGTCAGCACTGGGTTTACTGACTTGACGTTGTGAGCGCGCAGGAGTCCAGTTCAGTGCTCCAATGCGAGCCAGATAAACCAAGCCTGCCAATAACACCAAAATGAAAATACTTGCTTCGGCAAAACCCAGCCAGCCACTTTCTTTGATAGAAACTGACCATGCGTATAAGTAAAGGGCTTCAACGTCGAAGATGACAAAAAACATGGCGACCAGATAAAACTTCGCTGACAGGCGGAGACGGGCGCTGCCGACAGAATCGATACCCGATTCATAAGGTATGTGTTTCGCTCTGCCTTTCGACCTGCCCCCCAGGAAGTATGCACCCAATAACATAAGCGCACACAGACCAAAAGCACCTAGCAGGAAAACTGCAAACGCCCAGTGATGGGCAAAAACTCCAGTGGATGTAGACATACTCGTTGTTTACTCATCAAAAGTGGTGTCAAGATATCTGCTCTTTTTGCCGGCAGTGTTGCACCACATCGATTCATGGGAAGGGATAACAACCAAATATGAAACAGTGCTAATCAATATCATTAATAGCTTGAATCGTCTTGGTTTTTATTCCTCTAAACAATATTTTGCCCGCATGGCAAAAGCGACTACCTATTTATTTACAAACAAAAAACCATTAATTAACAGATTGTGCTTATATATCGCTAAAACGTGTCAGTCGAGTAAAAAACCACCAACGCGCCATAACTAGTTTAACCGATAACTCGACTTTACTACACTATTATCTCAGGAAAAACCTGTCTTTCCACCGCACTACTCAGAGTATTTTTATGATCGAGTGCACAATTTCATTGAAAAATATTCAACACTTGAATGTAATTCATTCAATCCTTAATAAATTATTTCTAAAAAGGACTGTAGAACCGCAATCTAGCAACTATTTCCAAGAGCGAATTTATTTTATCAATTTAGAAAAATGAAAGTTGTTAACAAAACAACATTCCTTTAACTAAAATTCGAAAGAGATAGGAAAATTAATAGGGCATATTTTTGGAGGGAAATATCAGAAATGGAAACGAAAACCTGAAAGAATTATTAATAACAGTTTAGAAACAGGCTAATATCTCCACAAATAAAATGGAAATATTAGCCTATAAAACACGTAATACTTACTCGTCTATATTTTCAACAGAGGATATTTCAACTGATTCATCAATCTCGTCGGTTTCATCAGCTTCGACAGTAGTTACGGTATAAGGTGTTTTCTTATTTTCTATCGCATCAAAAACAGTTAGGACAGATTCATTCTGTTCGTTACTGTTTCGATACAAGAAGAATTGTATTTCTGGCAGGCGTGGCAGCCCTTCACTTTCCCCCAAAATTCTTAGATCTGCATTCTGCATTTCCAGAGGGCGGGCAGTAATGCCAACTTCAGCATTCACAGCTGCCCGAACAGCTGATAGGGAAGCCGCTTCATAAGCAATACGCCATGAAATACCGGCCGTATCCAGCGTATCCAGCGCGATCTGACGGAATGGGTTGGTTTCATCCATTACAACCAACGGTACAGCTTCGTTCGTCTGCAACTGAAAATCAGGCGCACAGTGCCATAATACAGGCGAAGAGCGCAGAGCCGTTTTTGGATGGTGATTAATTTTTGCTGTGGTCAATGCCAAATCAATTTCATGGTTATCCAGCATGCTTTCAATAAACTGAGTGCGTTTGATTCGCACATCAACAGCCATGCGTGGATAGACAGAAGCAATGCGATTTAACAGGAAAGGAAGAAGGGTATCAACAGTATCATCAGATGCCCCTATTCTTAATTCACCGTCAGCATCATTGTACGTCAATGATGCAGTAGCATCGTCATTGGCACGCAAAATCTGACGTGCATAACCAAGAAGTTGAAGCCCATGTTCAGTCAGGAGCTTGTTACGTCCGTGGCGAGCAAACAATTCTCTCCCCACAAGATGCTCCAGACGTTGCATTTGCTGACTCACAGCCGATTGCGTTCTACAAACTGCTGCTGCTGCGGCTGCAAAAGTATTTAAGTCAGCAACGGCAACAAAAGTTCTTAGCAGATCGAGATCGAGGTTTATTATCTGACGATTTGCATTTATCATTGTTTATTCATCACTTTTTTTTGATTTTAATTACTAACTAACCTGGTGTTTTTACTTCAGCAGTATCAAATAAAATAATACCGATTGTGACATTACTCTACTCTATTAAAGAGGGCAAAGGTTTACTGCTTTTTTTTTTACTATCTATATAATCATGGGTTTTAATTTCTCCTTTCTTAACAAAATTTATGCAATCTCCAAATTAAAGCGGAGATAAAACTCTATTTACATCACATAATCACCAATTTCCAGTACAAATATCCTTTTTCTGACTTACCTCAAAGAATAGCGTAACTGAATGAAGAAAATTTATCTCAACCCAAAAATATTAATATTCTTAATGGTTTAACTTTTTCATTGAAAAGACCTGAAAATGTTACGGGTAAAAATTCAAAAACATTGTAAAAGTATCATGTGATAAAAACCTTAATTAACTTTACGTCAGTAAAGATAAATTATAAGAATACATTATACAAATCTTCTTACTTTTATTGACAATTCGAGTTGCCTTTAATGTTGCAGACTAAAAATTCATCATTAAATTACCTATTCCTTATTCAACCAACTAAAAACACGCCATTACTTAAAATAAAAAACCAAAAATAAATAAAAAATAAGAATAAAACACCAATAAAATACGCATTTTTAGAGGGCAAACTTATACATTAGTCTTTAAAACAACCGTTTTCACCAAAGATATCAAAGCATCTTCAAAATACAGACTGAGAGGAGTACATTGATCATTACACTTTAATCACCACACTTTGTATGCCAGGTAAAACCCACTTCTTGCCACGAGGTTAAGGCACTCTATGTTTTCCATTAATAAATCCAGCAAATTAGATAATGTCTGCTACGACATCCGGGGTAATACCCTCAAAGAAGCCAAGCGACTTGAAGAAGAAGGCAATAAGATACTGAAATTAAATATTGGTAATCCGGCGCCATTTGGCTTCGAAGCACCCGATGAAATTTTGGTCGATGTTATTCGCAATCTTTCAACCGCTCAGGGCTACTCTGATTCGAAAGGGCTGTACTCCGCGCGTAAGGCGATAATGCAGCATTATCAAGCCAGAAATATGCTGGATATTACCGTTGAAGATATCTTTATTGGTAACGGTGTTTCTGAGCTGATCGTTCAATCCATGCAAGCTCTGCTCAATACTGGGGATGAAATGCTGGTGCCTGCGCCGGATTATCCTCTCTGGACAGCAGCGGTATCACTTTCCAGCGGCAAGGCTGTTCATTACCTATGTGATGAACAACAAGGCTGGTTCCCTGATTTAGATGACATTCGCCGTAAAATCACCCCGCGTACCCGGGGGATTGTCATTATTAACCCGAACAACCCAACGGGAGCGGTATATAGCAAAGAGCTGCTACTGGAAATCGTGGAAATTGCCCGTCAGCATAATTTGACTATTTTCGCCGATGAGATTTACGACAAAATTCTGTACGATGATGCCCAGCACCATTCCATCGCGGCACTGGCACCCGATCTCTTTACCGTTACCTTTAATGGCCTGTCAAAAACCTATCGCGTTGCGGGTTTCCGTCAAGGCTGGATGGTACTGAATGGCCCGAAAAAACAGGCAAAAGGTTATATTGAAGGGCTGGAAATGCTGGCATCCATGCGTCTTTGCGCCAACGTCCCAATGCAGCACGCCATTCAAACGGCTTTGGGGGGCTATCAGAGCATCAGTGAGTTTATTTTTCCGGGTGGCCGCCTCTATGAACAGCGTAATCGCGCATGGGAATTGATTAATCAGATCCCAGGTGTTTCCTGCGTGAAACCCATGGGCGCCCTGTATATGTTCCCGAAAATAGACACCAAACGTTTCAATGTCCATGACGATCAGAAAATGGTGCTGGATCTGTTATTACAGGAAAAAGTGCTGCTGGTTCAAGGTACGGCATTCAACTGGCCAGAACCTGACCATTTCCGTATTGTCACACTGCCACATACTACTGATTTGCAAATAGCGATTGAGAAATTTGCTCGCTTTATCGGCAATTATCGTCAATAAGCATAACCATCCTGCGTGAATATTAGAGCCTAAACGGCTCTAATATCCCTATGCCGCACATATCCCCACATCCTCATTCAGTACAGATTCCAGTTGCCTTTCAGAACTTATTTTGGCTCCTAATGGGTTTACTTCCATCCTGGCTCCGCCCACAATTAATCACATTGTCCCGCAGCAAGAGAAAATTATGAGTCATTTTTTCGCCCAGTTATCTCGCCTGAAGTTGATCAATCGCTGGCCTCTCATGCGAAATGTGCGTACAGAAAATGTTTCAGAGCACAGTTTGCAAGTCGCTTTTGTCGCCCACGCACTGGCAGTGATCAAAAACCGTAAATTCAACGGCAGTATCAATGCCGAACGGATCGCCCTGCTGGCCATGTACCATGATGCCAGCGAAGTCATCACCGGAGATCTGCCTACCCCAATTAAATATTACAATCCCCAAATTGCCCACGAATATAAAAAAATAGAAAAAATCGCCCAACATAAATTATTGGCTATGCTGCCTTCTGAATTACAGGATGATTTTCGCTCTATTTTGGATGATCAGCTTCACACGGATGAAGAAACTGCCATTGTCAAACAGGCCGATGCGTTATGTGCTTATTTGAAATGTCTGGAGGAACTATCGGCTGGCAACGCTGAATTCAATCAGGCCAAATCACGCTTGGAAAAAACATTGGCCGAACGCCACAGTGAAGAGATGGATTATTTTCTGACAGTGTTTGTGCCAAGTTTCAGTCTTTCCCTTGATGAAATCAGCCTGTAACCACAATGCAGCTTCCTTGATGCGGAAGCTGCACTATTTAAACTTAGCCAACTGAAATCCCTGAAACAGTTGATTGGGAAAAAGATCAGAATGGAAAAAGTATCGGGATCATCGCCACACTAATCCCCATAACGATCAGCGTAAAAGGTACGCCGAGTTTCAGGAAATCAGCAAATCGATATCCACCAGGCCCCAGTATCAGCGTATTAACGGGAGATGAAACAGGTGTCATAAACGCAGCCGAAGCCGCAACACCAATAATCATCGCAAAGGGCAAGGGTGAAACAGACATCTGTTTCGCCGCAGCAATAGCAATCGGTGCCATCAATACGGCAGTCGCTGTATTGGAGATAAACAAGCCGATAAGCGCACAAAGTACAAACAGGCACAACAGCATCACCCTTGGCCCCATGTTGCCGGCAATATCCATCAAACCTTTGACAATTAAATCAATACCACCCGTTTTCTGTAGTGCCAGAGCAAAAGGCATCATCCCGACAATTAAAATGATGCTCGGCCAGTGAATGGCGCGATAGGCGCTTTCCATATCGATACAGCGAAATTTTCCCATCAGCAGGCAGGCAATCAAGGCAGCAACAAAATTGGGAATTTCATTGGTCAGCATCATCGCCACCATCAGGGCAAGGCAAAACAGAGCATGAGGCGCCTGTGATGCTGCGGGAGCGGCACTTTCTACTTCAACGGGCAGGTTCAACACAATGAAATCAGGTGTTTTGGTTTTCAATGCACGAATCAGTTTCCAATCGCCAATCACCAGTAAGGTATCACCAAGGTGTACAGGTTCATCGACTAATTTGTCAACAATGGCTTTACCGCTACGACGAATCCCCACCACGTTGAGACCATAACGTGTGCGAAATTTCATATCACGCAACGATTTCCCCAATAGTTCTGATTCAGGGATCACAGAAACTTCGGCCATTCCCACATCACGGGACTGTTCCGAAAAATATTCCCCACGCAATATCATCGGCTCTAATCGTTGCTCACTGCAAAATTCTCGCAGATCCACATCGCTATCGGACATATCCACCAGCAGCACATCCTGCTGATGTAACTCGGTTTCGCCGGTGGCCGCTACCATCACCCGACGAAACTTCCTCCAGCGTTCAATACCAATCACATTGGCACCATAGTGGGCGCGCAGACTCAATTCATCCAGAGCACGGCCAATCAATGGGGAACCTTCGCGGATAGCAAGACGGCGGGCACGGCCAGCTAATTTATAGTCGCGGATCAAGTCACGGAACGTACGATGGTAACGTTCGTCCAGTTTCTGAGGCGTTTTCACACCTAGCCAACGACGGGTAACAAGCATGTAAACAATTCCCGCCAGCAACACTAAAATACCTATCGGCGTAATGGAAAAAAAGTCAAAGCCCCGCAGACCTTCACGCACCAATTCACTATTGACCACCATATTGGGTGGTGTTGCGACCAGCGTCATCATGCCACTGATCAAGCCAGCAAAGCCCAACGGCATCATCAGCCGGCCTGGAGAGGTTTTCATTCTAGCGGCGACACTCAGGACAACAGGAATAAAGATAGCCACAACCCCCGTGGAGCTCATGAAAGCCCCCAGCCCGGCAACTGACAGCATCAGCAGAGCCAGCATTTTGGTCTCACTGCTACCGGCAACACGAACCAGCCAATCCCCCATCTGGTAGGCAACACCTGTCCTCACCAGCCCTTCGCCAATGACAAACAGAGCAGCAATCAACAAGACATTCGGATCACTGAAACCGATAGTAGCTTCATTCAGGGAGAGCGTGCCACTCAGGACAAATGCGATGATCACCAATAACGCCACAACATCCATTCTGACTTTATTGGTGGTGAAAAGAACAATGGCTACTAATAGCAGGGTCAATACCCACAACAGTTCGCTATTCAATATGGCCTCTATCAACAGTATCTAATCAGCTATACCTTAAGGAATATCCCATCAGCAATACCAATCTGCCGATAGGCAGATTGGGCGTTATCAAGAGCCTATCGGTATAGGCATTAAGCGCGTAAGTAGACCATTTTTCTCAGGATAAATCCCTCGTTAAGATCAACAATTTTCCTCATTTGAGGCATAAATTGTTACATAGCCGCCAGATTTGCTAATTTCAATGTCTTCCAGATTATTGAGCACAAGATGAAGTTCATCACGACGTGGAATACCCGGCAAATTATGGACAACCACCACCTGACAGCCGGCATCCAAACCAGCATGAATACCAGCAGCAGCATCTTCAAAAACCACACACTCCTCTGGCGGCAGCCCCAGCATACTGGCTCCCAGCAGATAAGGCTCAGGGTTCGGTTTCCCATTATTGACACTCTCAGCAGTCACCCAATGAGCGGGTTCAGGCAACTCCGCCACTTTATGGCGGACAGAAGCAAGGGGAACCGTACACGAAGTTACTATCGCCCACGGAATGTCCAGCGCATTGAGTTTATCAATCAGCGCAACCGCACCGGGTAAGGCAGTAACTCCTTCTGTATCTTCTGATTCGATTTTTTCAATCCACTTAAAAGTGCGATTGATCTCCTCTTCACTTGCATCAGGCATAAAATGACGTAGTGATATCATGGCCGGAGTACCATGAACAAAACTCAACACTTCATCTCTATCGATGCTCATTTTATCTGCAAACTGGCACCATGCACGTTCAACTACCGGTAATGAATCAATCAACGTACCATCCAGATCGAATAAGAAACCTCTGCATTTCAGTACCACACCCAACCCCTCCAAACTCAATCATGCGTTAATAATCTGACATATCTCAACGGTGCTCAGGTGATATTGGCGAGGACAGGACAGCCATAACGCCAACATGCGCTGATACTTATCCCACATCGGCGTCTGCGAGTTAAACCCATGACTGCCGGAATCAAAATGAGTATAGCGCCCTTCTGTATTCACCATGAAACGAACATAGGCAAGATAGTGCGGCTCAGTGGCTGCATCAAAGCCCAAGAATACCATGCGACGCTCATCCAGCTCCTGCTTGTCTTTCAGGTTGCTCCATGAAACATGCAGCGCATGATACATTTCCATGATATTGACAATAAGGCGACAAGTCTCTTCAGATAATTCACCAAAATCACGATCTAATTCACGCAATTGTAACCCAAAGCCCCGTTCGATGACGGTCTGGTAACGACGATAGCGTTCCGTATGTTCAGGCTCCAGCATGGACATGATTTTGTATTGATTAGAGAGAATTAGGCGTTGTGCATGGGTCATTTCCATTGTGGAATTCCTTAAAGAGAAGGATCTATCTTGACCACATCATCGCACTACCCATTTTTTATGAGTAGCGCAAAACAACCATTTATTGATCTGAAAGGGGGTTTATCAGTTAATTGATTCAGCAACCGTCAGGGCGGGAATCTGACGGTTCAAATATCATCAAGGAAAGCATTATCTAATTGCTTGAATGCCCGTTTAAGCAGTTCAGCCAGCGAGAAGTAGGTTGGTGTGCTTTCCACAGGCATCATGGCAATCCCCGCTTCGGCAAATTTCTCACGAATTTCATAAAACCATTTCAGCAGCCCTTCTGGTAAAGGCGTTGCTGCACGTTTTCCCAACCACCATAATCCCTGCAACGGCAAACTACAGGCAAACAGCGCAGTTGCGACAGATGGCCCCAATTGCCCACCCAATGCAATTTGCCACGTCAAGGTAAAAATCGCCAGCGGCGGCATAAAACGAATGCCAAACCGGGTCGCTCTGATAATGCGATTTTCAGGGAAAACCGGCGCGAGCTGTTTTTCCAGCGGCCACGTTTTCAAATATTGCTGCCCTAATTGTACTCTCTTAAACCAACCTTGGTTGACAGGTGGCGTCGTATTCATCATGACCTCAATCAATTAAAGGTATAATTTTTAAAAAATCCCTACAACAGATAAAATCTTTTTTGTAGTATTAATACTATTAAGTATATTTTGTCTTTATTGCTAGCAAACGGTATCCTACACAGACTTTTATGTTGTTGCAGTAGCAAAACAGAAAAATTGCCCTTTTTCGCAACACGTTGGTTCAGTTTGTTAACAGATTATTTCATTTTTTAACATTATTCTTATTCAAGATTAGATCACAACAAGATAATAGGTATTTCCATGTCAAGTAAGCTGGTACTGGTTCTTAACTGCGGTAGCTCCTCCCTGAAATTCGCTATCATCAATCCTGCCAATGGTGAAGAATATCTTTCTGGTTTAGCAGAGTGCTTTACCCTGCCTGAAGCCCGTATTAAATGGAAAATGGATGGCGCGAAAAACGAAGCTGCTTTAGGTGCCGGCGCAGCACACAGTGAAGCACTGAACTTCATTGTTAATACTATTTTGTCTGAAAAGCCAGAACTTTCTGCGCAAATTTCAGCCATCGGCCATCGTATCGTTCACGGCGGTGAAAAGTTCACTTCTTCCGTTGTTATCACTGATGAAGTGATCCAAGGTATTGAAGCTGCTATCCCATTCGCACCACTGCACAATCCTGCTCACCTGATTGGTATCGCAGAAGCGAAAAAAGGGTTCCCTCATCTGGTTGAGAAAAACATTGCAGTATTTGACACTGCATTCCACCAGACTATGCCTGAAGAAGCGTACCTGTACGCTCTGCCATACAACTTGTACAAAGAGCATGGCATCCGTCGTTACGGCGCACATGGCACCAGCCACTTCTACGTTACTCGTGAAGCTGCCAAAATGCTGAACAAGCCAGTGGAAGAGCTGAACGTCATCACCTGCCATCTGGGCAATGGTGGTTCTGTTTCTGCTATTGTTAACGGTCAGTGTGTTGACACTTCCATGGGCCTGACTCCACTGGAAGGTCTGGTGATGGGGACTCGTAGTGGTGACATCGATCCTGCTATCGTATTCCACCTGCACGATGCAATGGGCATGAGCATTGATCAGATCAATACTCTGCTGACTAAAGAATCTGGCTTCCTGGGTCTGACTGAAGTCACCAGCGACTGCCGTTATGTAGAAGATAACTACGAAACCAAAACTGATGCTAAACGTGCAATGGACGTTTACTGCCACCGTCTGGCGAAATACATCGGCGCATACAGTGCACTGATGGAAGGCCGTCTGGATGCGATTATCTTCACTGGCGGCATCGGTGAAAACTCCTCACTGGTTCGTGAACTGGCAGTGAAAAAAGTCGCTCTGCTGGGCTTCGAATATGATCACGAGCGTAATATTGCAGCCCGATTCGGCAAATCTGGCGTTATCACTACTGATAACAGCCGTCCTGCTCTGGTGATCCCAACCAATGAAGAATTGGTGATCGCTCAGGATGCAGCGCGCCTGACCGCATAAGTCACATGATTTCAAGAACCGCCAGCATTGCTGGCGGTTCTCTATTCACGAATGCATTGATTAATATTTCATTGATATCTATTGCGTTGACTCATTTTTCATCTATTCATATAGCATTGAGTCACGTTGATTGACTGACGAGCAATCGTTAAAGAGGTTTCTGTGTCCCGTATAATTATGTTGATCCCTACTGGCACCAGCGTTGGTTTAACCAGTGTCAGCCTGGGCGTAATTCGCTCCATGGAGCAAAAAGGCGTTCGCCTGAATGTTTTCAAACCTATCGCACAACCACGTCATAATGGTTCTCAGGATCAAACCACATCTATCATCCGTTCTCACTCCAGCATTCACGCTGCTGAACCACTGGAGATGGCACATGTGGAATCCCTGCTGACCACCAATAAGAAAGATGTGTTGATGGAAGAAATCGTAGCTCGTTACCACGCAAACACCAAAGACGCTGAAGTGGTTCTGATTGAAGGTCTGGTGCCAACTCGCAAGCACCCATTTGCCCAATCCCTGAACTATGAAATTGCCAAAACGCTGAATGCGGAAATTGTATTTGTCACTGCACTGGGCACTCATTCTCCAGAACAGCTGAAAGAGCAGATTGAACTGAGCCGCGCAGAATACGGTGGTATCAAAAACCAGAATATCATCGGTGTGATTGTTAACAAACTGAATGCACCTGTTGATGATCAAGGCCGTACTCGCCCGGATTTGTCAGAAATCTTCGACGAAGCCTCCAAAGCGACCGTTGCCTACATCGATCCAAAAACCGTATTCAAAAACAGCCCACTACCTATTCTCGGTTGCATTCCGTGGAGTTTCGACCTGATCGCAACCCGTGCAATCGACATGGCGAAACACCTGAAAGCAGACATTATCAACGAAGGTGCCATTCAGAGCCGTCGTATTAAATCGGTGACTTTCTGTGCTCGCAGCATTCCTAACATGCTGGAATACTTCCGTCCGGGTTCCCTGCTGGTCACTTCTGCTGACCGTCCTGACGTGCTGATCACGGCATGTCTGGCCGCAATGAATGGTGTTGACGTAGGTGCAGTTCTGCTGACCGGCGGCTACGCGATTGATGATTCTATCCGTGAACTGTGCGAACGCGCATTCAGCACTGGCCTGCCGGTTTTCACCGTGAAAACCAACACCTGGCAGACTTCCCTGAACCTGCAAAGCTTCAGCCTGGAAGTTCCTGCGGATGATCACGAGCGTATCGAAAAACTGCAAGACTACGTTGCACAGCACATCAGCAGCGAGTGGATCGATTCTCTGGCAGCAACTTCTGAGCGTCCAAACCGTTTATCTCCACCTGCATTCCGTTATCAACTGACCGAATTGGCACGTCAGGCTGGCAAACGTATCGTTCTGCCAGAAGGCGACGAGCCACGTACGGTCAAAGCAGCGGCTATCTGTGCTGAACGTGGCATTGCGGAATGTATCCTGCTGGGTGATCCGGAAGAAATCCGCCGTGTCGCTGCGGCTCAAGGTGTTGAACTGGGCGCGGGCATTGAACTTGTTAATCCAGCCGCTGTGCGCGAACGTTACGTTCCGCGTCTGGTTGAATTGCGTAAAAGTAAAGGCATGACCGAAGTTGTGGCACGTGAGCAACTGGAAGACAACGTTGTTCTGGGTACGCTGATGCTGGAACAAGGCGAAGTTGACGGTCTGGTTTCCGGTGCAGTTCACACCACGGCAAACACCATTCGCCCACCGTTGCAGTTAATTAAGACGGCACCAAACAGTTCACTGGTTTCTTCTGTCTTCTTCATGCTGCTGCCAGAACAAGTACTGGTTTACGGCGACTGTGCGATTAACCCGGATCCAACCGCAGAGCAACTGTCTGAAATCGCCATCCAATCTGCGGATTCAGCCAAAGCATTCGGCATCGATCCTCGCGTTGCGATGATCTCCTACTCCACGGGTAACTCTGGCGCGGGCAGCGATGTAGAGAAAGTTCGCGAAGCGACGCGTCTGGCACAGGAAAAACGTCCGGATCTGATCATCGATGGTCCATTGCAGTACGACGCCGCTATCATGGCAGACGTAGCAAAATCCAAGGCACCAAATTCGCCAGTGGCGGGTCAGGCTACCGTGTTCATTTTCCCAGACCTGAACACCGGTAACACCACTTATAAAGCAGTGCAGCGTTCTGCGGATCTGGTTTCCATCGGGCCAATGCTGCAAGGAATGCGCAAGCCAGTTAACGACCTGTCCCGTGGCGCATTGGTTGACGATATCGTTTATACCGTTGCACTAACTGCGATTCAGGCGGCTCAACAAGAAAATGCGTAATTTTCTATTTCTTGAGTCGTTTTATCTGATTGTGAGAAACATGATGAGATAACTGAGACAGGTAAAATAACCCCATTCTTTTTGGCTGGGGTTATTTTTTTATAGTAATAATCAATTAAATATTCGATAAGCCTTTTTATAAAAACCATAATATTAAAGACCAATATAAATCCCTTTGCTCCATTTAATTAACTATAGATTAATTTGCCACTCTTTCTTCTATTACACGTTGCTTTCGATTTTTCCGCATACGCCACAAAACTTCCAATATCACAAACCATATGGGTGTGCCATATAATGCAACGCGGGTATCGTAGTCAAACACCATAATCACTACCGTGAAGGCAAAAAAGATCAAGGTACACCATGTCATTGGTATGCCCATAGGCATTTTATAGATGGAAATTTTATGCAGATCAGGGCGTTTTTTACGGTAAGCCAGATAAGCAATCAATATCATTGCCCAGCTATAAATGACCATAATAGCCGCCACCGTTGAGACAATGGTAAATAATTTCATCACGTTGGGAACAATGAACAACAGGAATACCCCGCTTGCCATGCAGATAACAGAAAATATCAAACTGAAGATGGGAACTGCACTGCTCACTGAAAGTTGCGCGAATTTACCATGCGCCAGCTTTTCTGTGGACAAGCCATACAGCATCCGGGTACACGCGTATAAGCCACTGTTAGCCGAGGACATCGCCGAAGTCAGAGCCACGAAATTAATCACTGCCGCCGCCGCAGGCAACCCAGCCAACGCAAACAGCGTCACAAACGGGCTGACTTCAGGGGAAATATTCTGCCACGAAGTTACGGCAATAATGCACATAATAGAAAGCACATAGAAAATGATGATCCTGATGGGAATAGTGTTGATGGCTTTCGGTAAGACTTTTTCTGGTTCTTTAGTTTCCGCAGTCACGGTGCCAACCAGCTCAATGCCAGTAAAAGAGAAAATGGCAATCTGAAAGCCGGCCAGAAACCCAAACATCCCGTTCGGCAAGAACACTTCAGGATCGGTCAGATGACGAACAGACGCTGTCACACCATTAGGCGATGTCCATCCGACAAACACCATGCCGACACCCACGATAATCAGTGCGACGATTGCCACGACTTTGATCATAGCGAACCAGAATTCAGTTTCGCCGAATAACCTTACCGAAAAGAAGTTACTCAAACATATCAGCCCCAAAAGTGACAGAGCCGTGAACCAGAGTGAAACATCAGGAAACCAATATTGGATATAGCCACCACACACTACAACATCCGCAATACAGCTGACTACCCAGCTCATCCAGTATGTCCAGCCAAGAAAATAACTGGCTTTCTCGCCGAGATAATCCGCTACAAAATCAGCAAAGGTCCGGTAATCCAATTTTGTGAGCAACAGTTCTCCCATTGCCCGCATGACCATGAAAGCAAAAAAACCGATCAGCAGGTAAGTCAGGATTATTGAAGTGCCTGACACGGCAATGGTTTTTCCCGTTCCCATAAACAACCCTGTACCAATAGCTCCTCCAATAGCAATTAATTGAACATGACGTTTGCCTAATCCGCGGTGAAGTTTCTGCGCACCTGCGGATTGCTCCACAGGTGTTTTTACCGTTCTCGTCATCGATAACCTCCATCGGCTTCTTTACGTTAATTGCACCAGCAATAGACCCGCACGCTGCCCAATGGCAACATGAGCGTTGGGAAATAGAATAAAGTTTGCAGGAGAAGTGATTTTCCAGAACTGATTCTGCTGGCTGGCAATTTCGAACCCGTCCGGCAGCGCAGTGAAGTTTTTCGTATCCTCAGGAATATGGAGCCGAAAACTGTCCCCTTGTTTGATAATCGCATCGATTACACGGTAACGCTTCATTGCCGGCTTTTCCCGTTTAATCGAAAACGAACCCGCCACGACATCGCGTAATGCCACCGTAATATTATTGAATCTGCTCAGGTCGTTCTGCCCAAAAGAACGCGCTTTACCCACCTCCATCGTACAACTCTCTACGTTGAAATGTTCACTGGTAAAGTGACTGAACGTCCCGCCTGCTGCGTTATGGAAGACCAGAGCGTCAATATCGCTCCCCTCCAGCCACTGTAGGAAATCAGATGCATATTCACGCGCCTGAAACGGCAGCAAGGCAAACTGTTCATGGCAGGAACCGCGAATCGCCGTATGCAGATCAAGATGCCAGCGCCGTGTTGACGCCATAACCGCTGGCTCACGAAAGAACTGGCGAACAACCGCTTCCAGCTCCATCGCTCGTTTCGATTCATTCCCTAAAGGAAAATTCTGGTGGCGACCACCAAACATGCGATTGAGATCATTATCAATATAACGCTTATTTTCACGCATGGCGGGGACATTGCCAAAAATCAGCAGAAGGTTGTGCTGCAACGGTAGGCTTCCCTGAGCCAGTTGCGACACTAACTGAATCAGGATCTCCACGGGCGCGGTTTCATTACCGTGGATACCGACGGAAAGAATCAACGTATCCGCTTTGCTCTCCTGTGGCAGCAACTGCAATACTCCCTCCGCCAGCCATGAGGCTTTTAAAGCAGGAGGGAAATGCAGAGCCTTCTCAAGTTTCTTTTCAAGTAATAAGGTCAATAAATCCATTTTTTCTCCTGATTAACGCTGAAACTCATAGATCGAACCGAGCTTGAGAATCTGGGTCAGTTCATCAAGGGCAAAATAGACTTCACTCAGCAATTGGGGGTCAACCAAATCTGCGGTATACAGGGAATCGCGATAATACCGTTCAATCCAAGAGGTCAGGCGTTGATACAGTTCCGGCGTCATCAGAGCAGCCTGATTCACCGCCGCTAACTCCTGTTCTTTCAAGACGACGCGCAACCGCAGGCAGGCAGGGCCTCCGCCATTACGCATACTTTCCCGTAAATCAAAAAAGTGGAGTTTCTTAATAGGGGAATCAGCACCAGCAACCAAAGCCTGCAAATATGCCCAGACATTAACATTCTGGCGACACTCTTCTGGCAAGATCAGCATCATATCGCCATTAGGTTGGCTCAATAACTGACTGTTAAAAAGATAGGATCCAACCGCATCCTGAAGCGTCACTTGTGATGAAGGGACTTCAACCGCAATCAATTTTTGCCCAAGCCGCGCCATTTTTTCCTCAAGTTCAGCTAATACGGACTGCTGATTCACCAGTGCCTGCTGATGATGGAAAAAAACATTGCGGTTACTGACAGCGATCACGTCGTTATGAAACACCCCGCTATCAATAGCGACAGGGTTCTGCTGGGCAAATACCGTTTGAGCGGCCTCAAGTTGGTGCAGACGAGCGACCGCCTGGCTGGCTTCCAATGTCTGCCTTGCCGGATAGCGTTTAGGGGCCGCGCCTTCCTGTAACACACTGCGGCCATACACAAATAGCTGCACACCCGCTTCACCATATTCGCCGCAGAAACGATTATGGTTTGCCGCACCTTCATCTCCCCAATCACCATGTTGAGGTAAAGGATCATGATGGGCAAAACAAGCCTGATCAGGAAAGACGGCTTCCAGCACTCGCGCGGTGACTGTACTTTCCAATGAACGATGCAGTTTGTTATTCAGGTTCGCCACCGTAAAATGGACTCGTTGATCAGCACTGTCAGCAGAAGGTGAAACCGTTGCTGCATTTGCTGTCCACATGGAAGAAGCGGAACTGAGATTAGACAGCAACAAGGGTGAATACCGTGCAGCTTTGCTTAATACCTGCTCATCACTGCCAGTAAAACCCAACTGCCGCAGTGCAGGAAGATTAGGACGCTGCTGCGGGGGCAGAACCCCCTGAACCAGCCCCATATCAGACAGCGACTTCATTTTCATCAATCCCTGAAGCGCGGCTTTGCGGGGATTGGACTGTTGCCCCCGATGGGTCATCGAGGCTTCATTCCCCATTGACAGCCCGGCGTAATGATGTGTCATCCCCACCAGTCCATCAAAATTTGCTTCAATTCCCGACATAATTACCTCTGCTCTCTAAGCTATTAGTGACAAAAATCAAGAACGGAAAAAATCCAGACCCGGCGCAGGTGCATCAGGCAAAACCAGCCTGTCTGCCGTCAGAGATGCCATTGGCCAAGCACAATAATCTGCGGCATAGTACGCACTGGCACGATGATTACCCGATGCACCAATGCCACCGAACGGGGCAGCGCTGGAGGCGCCAGTCAACGGCTTGTTCCAATTCACAATCCCTGCCCTCGCTTCCTGCAATAAATGCTCGAATAGAGTGGCATCCGGCGAAATCAACCCCGTTGCAAGACCAAAGCGCGTATCATTTGCGATGGAGATAGCTTCCTCAAAAGTGTCATAACGCTTCAAGGTTAGCAGAGGCCCGAAATATTCTTCGTCAGGAACCTCTTTGGCATCGGTCAGATCGATAATGCCGGGTGTCATGAACGTTGAGTCAGGATTAGGTTGAGTCATAGTCAGCAGCGAAACCCCGCCCAATGTCTGCAATCGTGACTGAGCATCCAGCAGATTTTCTACTGCGGGCAACGAGATCACCCCGCCTATAAACGGTTGGGGATCGGCATCCCAGCGAGATGGAATAATCTGACCTGCGGTATCAAGTAGCCGTTGAATCAGAGCATCCCCCTTATCTCCACGTTTCACCAGCAGCCTGCGGGCACAGGTACAACGTTGCCCAGCAGAAATAAACGCAGATTGGATGATGGTGTAAACCGCGGCCTCAAGATCGTCATAATCATCCACAATCAGAGCATTGTTGCCGCCCATTTCCAGCGCCAGCATTTTTTCAGGCTGACCCGCAAGCACGCGGTGGAAATGAAAACCTGTCGCTGCACTGCCGGTAAACAACACACCATCAATTTCACGGCTATCCAACAATGCACCGCCTGTTTCTCTTCCCCCTTGAACCAGATTCAACACCCCCGCAGGCAACCCCGCTTTGATCCATAATTGCACGGTTTTTTCCGCCGTCATGGGCGTCAATTCACTTGGCTTAAATACCAGTGTATTACCGGCAATCAACGCCGGAACAATATGGCCGTTAGGTAAATGGCCGGGGAAATTATAAGGGCCGAAAACTGCCATCACACCGTGGGGACGGTGCTGCAATATCGCCTTGCCATCTGGCATAGGCGTTTCTGAATAGCCAGTCCGCTGTTGCCATGCTTCAATGGAAATAGCAACTTTACCGATCATAGACTGAACTTCTGTCCTTGTTTCCCACAAAGGCTTACTGGTTTCTTCGCTGATCACACGGGCAATGGCCTCTTTTTCCTGTGTGAGTAAATCAGCAAACACCTGAATAATGGCTATGCGTTTTTCAGCCGTCAGTTTCGCCCATGCCGGGAACGCCCTGCGAGCAGATTGACAAGCGTCATTCACTTGACTGGCAGAAGCACTGTTTGCCTGCCATAGAATCCGCTGATCAAGAGGAGAATATTTGATGACGGGTTCGCCTTGCCCTGCCACCCACTCACTACCGATATAATTTGCTTGATGATTCATTGTGAAGATCCCTCAGAAAAAAGAGAAATAAAGCGCACAGCATCCCCCTCATCCACATGGAGCACTTCCATCTCCGCAGGAGTCAGTTGCAGTTCATCATGACTAAACGGATCAGGGATATTCAGGAGCAGAGCCCTAAAGTCCTGAAAATGCACATTGGAAACAATACACGGCACCCCACCACTCTGTCGGGAGACCTTTTCGCTTTTTTTGACATAGGCAAGCCGACTTGCCTTGATCGAACGCACATTATCAATTTCTGCTTGCAAGATGGCGCCTGCATCAAAAATATCGACCCCATCGTTATAGAAGAAACCTTCTTTTTCTAAGATGGCGCGAGCGGGTACGGTATTCTCATGCACCTGACCGATGGCTTTCTGCGCATCTTCCGGCAGTAGTGGTACATAAATGGGATGGAATGGCATCAATTCCGCAATAAACGTTCTTATACCAATGCCGGTCAAGTAATCGGCCTGAGCGAAAGGGATATTGAAAAAGTGTTGCCCAAGGGCATTCCAAAACGGGGATTCTCCCTGTAGATCCACCACCCCACGCATTTCCGCAAAAATAGATTTTGGAAAGAGATGCCTGAATGCCGAAATAAACAGGAAGCGGCTTCTGGAAAGGAAAACACCATTACCTCCCCCCTGATAATCAGGGTCGAGGAACAACGTACATAACTCACTGCACCCCGTATAATCCTGCCCCACCATAAGCGTTTCAAATGTGTTGTAAACGCCCAGTTCACGGGATGCACGCACCGACCGCTGTAAACGGAAATTATAGAATGCCTCTTCCAGCCCTACCGCAACTTCCAGTGCACTAACACCAACAACACGATGCTTCTCCGTATCTTCCAGAGTAAATAGGAATCCCTGCTGTGCTCGTCCCTTTACATCGTTAAATGAATCAATGCTGCGTGAAATCCGTGCCGTCAGGTATTCCTGATTGTGTGGCAGCGATGTCAGACCAACGCCAGCACGGGACGAAAGATCGAGAATATCCCCTAAATCTTGATGTTGAACGGATCTAAATAGCATCATGATATCACCTCAAACCTGTATTATTCCTGAACAAATCGCTTGAGGGCGTTTTCAAGACGGGCGAAACCGTCATTGATGTCCTGCTCTTCGATATTTAACGCAGGGGCAAAACGCAACACATTTGGACCGGCAATCAAGGCAATCAACCCCTCTTCCGCAGCGATATTGCTCAGGGTTTTAGCCTTACCCTGATATTTTTTCTCCAGTTCGGCTCCCAGCAGCAAGCCTTTTCCACGTAATTCACTGAACACGTGATAACGTTGGTTCAGGTCTGACATACGCTTGATGAATTCATGATGGCGCTCTTGTACTCCCTCCAGAAATTCCGGTTGGTTGACTAAAGCAACTACCTGATTGGCAACCGCCGCCGCCAGCGGATTACCGCCGAATGTTGTACCGTGTGAACCCGGCTGGAAAACTTCTGCTATAGACTGTTTAACCAGCATGGCTCCGATAGGGAAGCCTCCACCAAGGCCTTTGGCGCTAGTCAGGATATCTGGCTCAACACCTGTTTCTTCGTAAGCATAAAAATACCCTGTCCGGCCGACTCCTGTTTGAATTTCATCAAAAATCAACAACGCCTGATGTTGGTCACACAGTTCCCGCAAGGCTTTCAAAAAGGCAGGATCAGCAGGAATAACACCGCCTTCACCAATGATAGGTTCCACAATCACAGCACAAGTATTTTCCGAAATATGAGCTTTGATAGCGTCAATATCGTTATAGGGAAGATGGCTAATTTGTTGCGGCAATGGTGCGAAATCTTGTGAATATTTGGGTTGGCCGCCCACAGTCACGGTAAATAATGTTCTACCGTGGAAGGAATTTTCGAATGAAATGATTTCGTTCTTATGACTGCCATATTTATCTAAAGCATATTTTCTCGCAATCTTTAGTGCGGCTTCATTCGCTTCAGCACCCGAATTACAGAAAAAAACCTTATCAGCAAAGGTATTTTCGACAAGTATTTTTGCCAGTTTCAAAACGGGCTCATTCGTATAACCATTACCAACATGCCACATACTTTCTATTTGAGAAGCTAATACTTTCTTTAACTCATCATTAGCATGTCCCAATGAATTCACCGCGATACCACCAGCAAAATCAACGTACTCTTTCCCTTCCTGATCCCATACACGAGAGCCTTTAGCTCGGACAGGAATAAATTGAGCCGGTGAAAAACAAGGGACCATATACTGATCAAACCAGCTTCTCTGAATCGTGTTTGACATTTATTTTTCCTCAAAAAAGTAAATAACTAAAATAAGAATGAATTGATATACCATGAAATGTAATTTTTTAATTAATAGAATTACTCATATTTTCTAT